>DAORGN010000006.1:0-45162 GCA_035340095.1 Pseudomonadota bacterium
GTGGCTCCGACGCCCAAAGAGGTGATCTGGCGCAAAAACAAAGCGCGGCTTTATCGGTATACGCGGTCGGAAAAAGTGACGAAAAGGACGCCGGTTCTGTGCATCATGCCGCTCATCAACCGGGCCTATATTTTGGATCTGCGCCCCGGTGCGAGCTTCGTTGCATACCTTTTGTCGCAGGGTCACGATGTCTTTTTGCTCGACTGGGGCGAGTGGAACGATGAAGACCGCAGCCTGAACTTGGACCTGCTTTTGACGCAGTACATGGCGCGGGCGGTGCGGATCGTCGCCAAAGAAGCAGGCGGGCCGATCACGATGCTCGGCTACTGCATCGGGGGGGCGCTGGCGACCTGCTTTGTCGCGCAGCACCAAGAGTCGCTGATAAAAAACCTGATTCTGCTGACGACGCCGATCGATTTTACCGACGCGGGTCCGTTTGGTGTGTGGACGCGACCTGACGTGTTCCCGCTGGAGCTTTTGACATCGGTGTTTCCAGCGGTGCCCGGTGGTTATCCCGATGTTGGGAGCAAGCTTCTCCAGCCGTTGCCGGCGGGGATGGGTCAGTTTGTCCGGCTCGAAGAAAAGCTGCGGGAGTCGCGCTTCGATGTCCACGGCTGGCAGGCGATGTTCCGCTGGGTCAACGAAGGGGTCGCTTTTCCATCGGGCTGCTATCGGCAGTGGATCGGCGACTTCTATCAGCGCAACAAGCTGGTCCGCGGCGAGCTGGTGATAAACGGGCAGAACGTGCTCTTGTCGAACATCCGCTGCCCGCTGCTAAACGTCGTGGCTTCGACTGACATCATTGCGCCACGACCGACGACAAATGCCATCCTGAGCCACGTCAGCAGCACCGATAAGCAAGAAGTCGTCGTCAAGGGCGGACACGTCGGAATCGTGGTGGGCAAGGCCGCAGCGCTGGACCTGTGGCCGAAAGTATCGTCTTGGCTGGCGGCGCGCGATTAGACGGGCAGGGCAATCGCACCGCTGCCGCTTGTGATGGTCAGTGGTTGTGAATGAGGACTTCGCGAACGCCTTTGGCGCCGTCCGCGGGTCCGACGATGCTGTCGCGTTCCATGCGCTCAATCATCCGGGCCGAGCGGTTGTAGCCGATGCGCATTTTGCGCTGGAGCATCGAGATCGAAATCTGTCGACCCTCGGACACGATGCGGACCGCCTGGTCGTATAGCTCGTCGACAACTTCTTCCTCGCCGCCTTCTTGTTCATCGTCGCCACGCGGCTTGAGGATGTCCATGTCGTAGATCGGCTTGCCAAGCTGCTTCAGATGCTCGACGACGCGATGGACTTCTCCGTCGGTGATGAGTGCGCCATGGATGCGTCGCAGCGCCTGTCCGCGGTCGGTAAAGAGCATGTCGCCCATGCCGAGCAGGTTTTCGGCGCCCTGCTGATCGAGGATGGTGCGAGAGTCCACGCGGCTTGCCACCTGGAAGGCGATGCGCGACGGGAAGTTCGCTTTGATAAGGCCGGTGATGACATCGACAGACGGTCGCTGCGTCGCCAAAATCAAGTGAATGCCGGCGGCGCGGGCTTTTTGGGCGATGCGGGCGACGCAGATTTCGACTTCTTTTCCGGCGACCATCATCAGGTCGGCAAACTCGTCGATGAGCACGACGATAAATGGCAGCTTCTGGACCGGCTCGCCGCTTGGGCCACTGAAATCATCCGGATCGACACCGAGCGAGAGCTGTCCCGACGCTGTGATCTCCTGGTGTTTTTCGACTTTCTTGTTAAAGCCGCCGATGTCGCGGACGCCCGCCTTGCTGATAAGGTCATAGCGGCGATCCATTTCCTCGACGGCCCAGCGCAGCGCGAGTGCGGCTTTTTTGGGGTCGGTGACGACGGGCAGAAGCAGGTGCGGGATGCCTTCGTAAATCGACAGCTCGAGCATCTTGGGGTCGATCATGATCATCTTCACCTCGTCGGGCGAAGCGTTCATGAGCAGCGAACAGACCATCGTGTTGACCGACACGCTCTTGCCCGAACCCGTCGTACCCGCGACGAGCAAGTGCGGCATTTTGGCCAAGTCGACGGACACCGGAATGCCCGCGATGTCTTTGCCGAGCGCCATCGTCAGCTTGCTCTTGGCATGGCGGAACGAGTCGTCGGCGAGCAGCTCTTTTAGGTAAACCGTCTCGCGGCTGCGATTGGGCACTTCAATTCCGACGGCGGCTTTGCCGGGAATCGGTGCGACGATGCGGACCCGCAGCGCTTCCAGCGCCATCGCCAAGTCACTCGACAGCGACGTAATGCGCGCAAGCTTGATGCCCGGCGCCGGGACGAATTCATACATGGTGACGACGGGACCAGGATGGATCGCTGTGACCCGTCCTTTGACCGTGTAGTCGCCAAGCGTACCTTCCAGCCGCTGCGCCAAATCGAGCATCGCTTTGCGATCCAGCTCATGCTGCGGATGCTCGGCGAAGTCGAACAGATCAATCGGCGGTGGCTCATACGGGCGCAGCTTGATGTAGTTGGCTTGACCCGCGGGCTTGCGTGGCTCGGGCTTTCGGGTTGCCTGCACGATGCCCAAGCTGGATTCATCGTCGGGTTCTGATGGGATCACCACATCGGGCAGTTCCGGCGTAGCCAGCGCTGCCGCCGGTTCATCGTCGGGCAGCGGCATGTGCGAAGGCGGTCCGTCCATTTTTTCCGTCGCATCGGCGCGCTCTGGCACTTGCGCAGCGATGACCACCGCTGGGCCGTCTGCCGTCGCGGGCGCATCGGTTTTGCGCGTCGGTTCCTCGGTGAGCAGCTTGGTCGGCTCGCCATGGATGCCCAGACCGGGCACCGCTTCGTCGGGTTTTGGCGCGGGCCGCCGCGCGACAATCACCGGCGCTGGTTCGTCCTCGCTCTGCTCGGGCTTTTTCTTTGCGGGCAGGTTGGTTTGATCGCGATCATCGCCGTAATCACGCACCTGCCGTGGCACACCCGAGCTTGGTTTTCCAGACCCCGGCAGCGCAATCGGCGGTCCGTCATCCAGCCGTTTTTTGGGTAGCAGCGACAGCAGTTTTTCTTTGATTTGTCGAAGCTGCGGACGCACTGCGTCGTGTAGTTTGGCTCCCAGGGTTCGCGTCGTCAGCGGCGTCAGCATCGTCACCGACAAAAGCAGCCCCATCCCGAGCAGCAGCACCGTTCCCGCCGTCCCCAGCATGGCGATCAGCGCTTCCGCGGTGTATTCCCCGAGCGCTCCGCCGGGTGGCATTCCAGCAATCCGGAATCGTCCACCAGCCAGATGCGCCAGCGTCATCGTCAGAAGCCACGCCGCCGTCCCGCCGCCCACGAGCTTTTTGGCCAGCGTCAGTTTTTGCGTCCGCAGAAGCTTTACCGCAAACACAAACAGCAGCAGCGCAGGACCGATCGTGCCGATGCCCAGCAGCGCATACAGGGCGCTCGCGACGGCTTGTCCGACGGGGCCCATCAACTGCCCATCGCCAAACATCAAAGACAGCGTCGCCAGAGAAACAAACAGGGCCACGGACAGCAGGGCAATGCCAATCGCTTCCCGTCGACGGGACGACAGCACCAGTGGTGGCGGCGGTTCTGCTTTGCCAGCTTTGGCGGCTCGACGGGCAGCGACTGCTTCGCGCACGGCTCCTTCACGAGCGGTGGCGCGGGCTTTGGCGGGCGCTGGTTCCAGCGCGGCGGCATCCTTGTCCGCGGGCGGTGCGACGGCGGCAGAATCGGAAAATGTCACTTTGTCACGCGGTGGCACCGCGATCGGCTCGCGCGGTGGAATCGCAATCGGTTCGCGTCTTGGGATTGCCACTGGTTCACGCGGTAGATTCGCCGTCGGCAGGCTCACGTCTTGCGGCGGGCTGGGCCGTGTGTCCAGTCGCGGCGCTTCTCGTCGGGTTTCCCGATCGATGACTTTGGGGACGCTGGCTTCGACGGGCAGCCGAGCCGCCTTGCGCGGACGGGGCGGAATCACCACCTCGCGGCGCTGGCGTGAATCGAGAAGCTCTGACGGTGGCGCGGTGAATGCTGGCGCCCGCACCGGCTGCGGATCGGCACCCGCTTGCACTCGACGCTGCGCGGACAGGCGCACCGGCTCGGAGTGGTGTGCTTCGGAAAGATATGACTCTGCGGAAAGCGGCCCCGATTCCTCGTCGTCATCGTCCAAATCGTCGTGTGGAACAAACGGTGCGCTACGCATGATAAAAACCAGCCCACATGTAGTACATCAGGTTACCTAGTCATCCCCGACGGTCAACTTTCAGACCCACGGGCAGTGGAACACTATCGCGCATCGTCGAGCACTCGGCAAAAAGTGCTATCTTTTCGGCCATGTCGCTTGCCCCGTCTCCCTCGCAGTTTCAAAACCTGCTGCTGGCGCCGAAGCTTTTGTCCGACCCGCGCAAGCCGATTGAGTCGCTTTCCGCCCGATTTGGACGGATTTTCCGAACCCGAACGATGTCGGCGAGCGGGCTGCGGGAAATGGTCTGGCTGCTCGGGGCAAGCCACAACGAACGCATCTTGGCTCCGGCGCACCGCGACGACTTTACCTGGTACGAAGGCTACGGCTTTACGATGGAGCCGCTGCTAGGTCGCGACATTCTGTTTTTGCTCGACGACCAGCCCGAGCTTGGCAAAGAGGGCGCGCACCGGCGGCGACACCGGCTGCTGATTCCGGCGTTTCAGCCGCGCCTCGACGGACAGTATCTACCGGCGATGGCGCAGATCATGGGGCATCATTTGGGCCGGCTGCCGCTCGGGACGGCGGTCGATCTGGCAGCGACGGTCAAGCAGGTCACATTTCACATTGTCGCGAGTCTGCTGTTTGGCATGCCTGCCGACGACATTTCGCTGCTTTTGCACGACTTCGAAGACGTCGGATTGGGGCTTTTTTCGCTGGTCCATCTGCGGATTCCGGGGCTGCCGTTTTATCGCGCCGACCGTGCGCGACGGAAACTGGCTCACTACGTGCGGCAAAAAATCCAGGCGTTTCGACAAAAGCAGATGCCGGCCCCGACGTTTTTGGCCCAGCTACTCGACGCGGAAGGCGAAGACGGCGAGCGTCTTTCCGACGAAACGCTGGTGTCGGAAATGCTGGCGTTTTTGTTTGCCGGCTATGACACGACCGCGAGCATGCTCACGTCGATTCTGGTAGCGCTTGCTGATCATCCCGAGGTGCGGACGCGGGTGCAGCACGAGCTTGCGACGGTCGATGTGGAACAGCTCCGGGCGGGCGCGCTGCCTGAGCTTCCGTATCTTGACGCGGTGCTTTTGGAAGTTGAGCGCTTGTTCCCGCCGCTGACGTTTGCGATGCGAGGCGTGCTGCGCGACTTTGAGATCGACGGCTATACCGTGCGACGGGGCGACAACGTCGCTTACAGCGCCTATTTCACCGGACGCGACCCCGAGTTGTTTCCTGATCCGCTGCGTTTTTGGCCCGATCGTTTCGCCGCACAGAAGCCTCGGCCTTACGCGATGGTGGGCTTTGGTGCCGGCCATCGTCCGTGTATCGGCAAGCGCTTTTCCCTGCTCGAGATGCGGCTGTTTGTGGCGCTTTTGTTTCGCCAGTTCGATGTGCAGTTTGCGCCCGACCAGTCCACTGCGGTGTTTTTCAATCCGACGATGCAGCGAAGAGACGGCTACTTTGCGACACTTTCGCTGCACCGCGCGGCGGCGTAGGCTCATCCAACCTGTTCGGTCATGGCTTTGGCGCTTCAGAATCCATCGCAGGGAAATCGGGTCGTCGTCATCGGCGGTGGTGTTGGTGGTTTGGCGACGGCGATTCGCTTGCTCGCTGCGGGCTACTCGGTCACGGTGCTCGAGCGGGCACAGACGCCCGGCGGCAAGATGCGGCAAGTCGAAGTCGGTGGTTTGCCATTCGACGGCGGTCCGAGTGTCCTGACGCTTCCGTGGGTGCTCGACGAGCTGTGCCAAGTGGCGGGGGTTCGGCGCTCTGACGTGATCGAGCTTGCGCCGCTTGATCCGCTCTGTCGGCACTTTTTTGCAGACGGGACGCAGCTTGATCTTTACAACGACGATCCGCCCGATGGCCGCCGATCGACCGATGCGTCGTGGGCGCGATCGAGCGAAGAAATTCGCAAAGTGATCGGCGCCAAAGCTGCCGAGGAATACGGACGTTTCCGTCGCCATGCCGCGAAAATCTACAGCGCCGTCGAGCGTCCGTTTTTGCAAAGTCCGATACCTTCCAATCCGCTCGGACTGGTGTTCCACAACCGAATCAGCGATGTGATGGGGCTGTGGAAAATTGATGCGCGACGGACGCTGTGGCAGGCGCTGTGCAGCTTTTTTTCCGACGAGCGACTGCGGATTCTGTTTGCGCGCTACGCGACGTATTCTGGGGCCGATCCGTTTTTGGCACCGGGGACGCTGGCGGTGATTCCACACGTCGAGCAAGGCTTCGGCGTGTTCGCGGTAAAAGGCGGTATGTATCGCGTGGCGACGGCGCTTGCGGAGCTTGTGCTGCGGCTTGGGGGTTGCATTCGCTACGGGGCAGATGTCGAGCGGCTGATTCTCGACGACAAAGGCAAGCAAGTGACCGCGGTCCAGGTCGCAGGTGAACGCATGTTTGCCGACGTGTTTGTCGCCAACTGCGATGTGCCGCAGCTCACTTTACGGATGCTCGACGGGACCAAGGTCGGCGCACAGCTATCGCGCCTTTATGACAAGCTTCCTCCGTCGCTGTCGGCTGTGCTGCATCTGGCCGTCGCCGATCAGGCTGCGCAGCTTCCGCTTTGTCATCACAACGTGTTTTTCACCCGTGACTACCGGCAAGAGTTTGTCGAACTTGTGGACGGTCCCCCGACGGACCCAACGGTCTATCTGTGCAATCCCGATTTTGCCCAGGATCGGCAGCGCTGGTTTTTTCTGACCAATTCACCGGCCCTGCCGCGCGACGGGGAGCCGAGCAAACAGTCGCCGTGGACAGAGCCGCTTGTGCAGACGTGTCGACAGCGCGTCGTCGAAAAACTGGCGAGACACGGCATTTCATACGACCGGCATGTACGCGCCGAAGGTTCGGTGACACCGCAAGATTTTGCGCGGCTTTTCCCAGCGAGTCGCGGCGCAATTTACGGAGCCGCGGCATCTTCCAAAATTGCAGCATTCCGTCGACCACCCAATGAGGTAAAAGGCCTTGCGAACCTGTTTTGTGTCGGTGGTTCGACCCATCCCGGCGCTGGCGTACCGATGGTGATGCTGTCTGCCCAAATCGTCGCTGGCCTGTGTCAGAAGCGCTTTCCGCGCCCGCGCTGACGGTGCGGACTAGGCAAAATCCACCGGCGCGCTAAGATACCGGCTCCCCAAACGAACAACACACTGCCGAGCCAATGCTCGGTAACAGACTTTTTCGAGGAGAAAATCGCCATGGCTCAGCTTGTTCACTGTCGCAAGCTCGGGAAAGAGCTACCCGGACTTGACTTCGTTCCCTTCGACGATGCACTCGGCGAGCGCCTCCAGCGTGAAGTGTCGGCTCAGGCCTGGCAGATGTGGCTGGAGCACTCGAAGATGCTGATCAACGAGTACCGGCTCGATCTCATCACCCAGCAGGCGTTCGATTTTCTTCACCGTCGCTGCGAAGAGTTTTTCTTTGGCGAAGGCTCCGAGCTGCCGAAGGAGTTCGTCGCCCCGGAACACAAACACTAGTCACTCACGCTGGCCACGATGGGTTTCCGAACTTCCGTCCAGGTTCGCTTCGGCGACGTAGATCACGCGGGAATCGTCTATTACCCGCACTTTTTCATCTATTTCCACGAAGCGTTCGAGGACTTTTTCAACGACGCGGGCATAAGCTATGTCCAGCTTCTCGACGAGCGGCGGATTGGTTTTCCCACTGTTCACGTCGAAACGGACTACAAAGCGCCGCTGCGTTACGGCGACCGCCTTGATATCGAAGTGTCCGTCGAAAAGTTGTCAAACCGCTCGATGGTGATGTGTTACGAAGGCTATCGTCATCGCGACGGAAAACACTCGGTGACATGCCGCATCACGACGGTCTGCGTCGACATGAACACTTTTTCCTCGCGTGAGATTCCCCAGGATCTGCGTGAGCTATTCGAGCGCTTCCGCCGATGAGTGGCCCACGCAAAGCCGGAATGGTTGCGGTGCTCCGTCCGCAGCTTGCCGAAGACGGAGCGGACTTTGCGCTGCTGTTGGTTCGTCGCAGCCAGCGGGCCAGTTTTATGGCCAACGCCTATGTTTTTCCCGGCGGACGGGTCGATGCTGCCGACGCAGAGCATGATCCCGAATGGCCCAGTCGCTACGCTGCCGCGCGTGAGCTTTTTGAAGAAGCGGGTCTGCAAGCGGCGACGCCCAAGTCATTGGTCCGTTTTGCCCAGTGGATTACTCCGTCGGCAGAGCCGAAACGCTTTGATGCCGACTGCTATCTTTTGTCGATCGATGCGACGACGGCTCGGCACGGCGATGCCGTTCAAGTCGACGGGCACGAGGTCTTCGATCCGCTGTGGCTGACCCCGCGGGAAGCGCTGGCTCGCTATCAGGCCGGTGATCTCAACTTGCCGCCACCGACGGTCTGTACGATCGAAGAACTCGAAGCGGAGCGGCTTTCTGCGCTTTCGATTTTGCGCCAGCGGGGTGAGCTGCCGACGGATGCAACGCTGCAAACCGCATCGCAGCTGGTCTTTGCGCTGATTGCGTCGTGCGCAGCGTCGCGAAAACCCTATCCGCTGCTGCCCAAACTGATTGCCGACCCCTCGGGGACTGGGATCGCGATTGTCATGCCGTGGGATTCTGATTTTGCCGCGCAGCCGGGCGACGGAACTTCCTTTGCGGCGATGGCTGAAAATGGGCCGCCAGTGCCGCGACGGATTTCGCGCTGCATTCTGCACATGGCCAAAGCCGACGAGACCTATGCGGTGCAGCCTGGCCGGACCGAATCCGTGCGCTGGCAGATCGAGCGGCTGCCCGGTTAGTCCGCGATGCGCATCCTGCTGCTCAACCAGTACTACCATCCCGACATTGCGGCGACGGCGCAGCTTTGTACGGACTGGGCCGAGTCGCTGGCATCGCAGGGACATGATGTGACGGTGCTGTGTGGCAGTGGTCGGTATCGCACGCCGCACCTGGGGCTTGTGCCCCAGCAGACGGACGACTTGCCGGCAGAACAGACGCGGCGCGGCGTTCACATTGTCCGCGTTCCCGTCGAAGATGCACCGCCACCGATTGGTGCGGCACCGTCCCTGCGTGAGCGGTTCGACAAGCTGTTTGGGCGGCTCTCTCGCTATGGGCAGTTTGTTTCGCAAGCGACGCTGCGGCTGCGCCGTGTGCCGCGACCCGATGTGGTGGTTGCGCTGACGACACCTCCGCTCGTCGGCGGGCTTGGGCTTTTGGCGAAAAAGCTCCACGGAGCCAAGCTGGTTTTGTGGGTCCAAGATGTCTATCCCGACTTGCTGCCAGCGATGGGGCTTATGGATGCGGGATCGGCACCGTATCTGTGCCTGGGGCAGTTTGCGCGGCTTTTGTATCGCAGCGCGGATCGCATCATTGCGCTCGATGAAGCGATGGCCGAGCGGCTCACAAACGCCGGGGCGGATTCGTCGCAGCTGACGGTGATCGATCACTTTGCTGATGCCCAGGAAATCCGTCCGCAGCCGCGTGGGCCAAGCAAGATTCGTCAGCTTGTCGGGCTTTCCGACGAATTTGTCGTCTGCTACGCCGGCAACCACGGGCGAGGCCACGACTTTGACACCATTTTACAGGCGCTACAGGCGCAGGCGGACAGCCCACCTGGCATGCCGCCGATTCACTGGCTGTTTGTCGGTGATGGCGATGAAAAAGCCGGTCTTGTGGCGCGACTGCCGACGGCGATGCGTCCGTATGTCCACTTTTTGCCACCGCAAGCGCGGCACGAGCTGCCCGATGTGCTGGCTGCCGGCGACGTCGGACTTGTTGCGGTCAAAGCGGCGATGCAGGGGCTTTTGGCACCGAGCAAGCTCTATGGGCTGCTGGCAGCGGGGCGTGTGATTGCCTACATCGGGCCGCAGGAAGGCCGGATTCCGTCGCTGCTGCGTGAATGCGAGATCGGAATTTCGGTCCGCAACGGTCAAGGGCCAGAACTTCTGCAGGCGCTTTGGGCGCTGGCTGCGGATTCGGTGCGCTGGAAGCGGATGGCAAAGCTGGCGCGACAGCTTGCCGAAACCCGCTTTGACAAACCCATCGCGATGGCACAGCACGAGCGGCTTCTTTTCGACGTGGTGGGATCGCGCTGATGCGGGCGGTTGGTTTGGGGCTGCTTTTGTCGCTGCTGCTGGCGCTCTTGCTGACGCCGCTTTTGCGACGGGCTGCGGTTTGGCTCAAAGCGCTAGACCCGGTTTCAGCGCGCAAGCTGCTGCGTCCGTCGCAAGTGCCGCGGCTCGGCGGGGTTGCCATCGCGCTGTCGTTTTATCTGACCGTGGTTGTGCTGTGGTCGACGGGAAGCGTCGTGGCGCGAGCCACCTTGCAGCAAGGCACGCACGTCTTGCCGATTTTGCTCGGCGGGATTCCGATTTTGCTGCTTGGAATCGTCGACGATCTGCGTGGCATGCGAGCGCTGCCAAAACTTCTCGTCGAAATCGCGGTGGCGCTCGGGCTTTACTGGCAGGGACTGCGGGTGCTCGGCACGAGCGGTCCGTCGGGGCCGATTGAACTTTCGCAGCTTTTGTCCGCTGTTGTGACGGTGGCTTGGGTGGTGGGCGTCGTCAATGCGCTCAACCTGATTGATGGGCTCGATGGGCTGGCGTCCGGTGTGGCGGTGATTGCGCTCGGCACAACGACGGTGGCGGCGCTGCTTCGCGGTGAGCTTTTGCTCGCGTTTCTGACCGGCTCTTTGGCGGGGGCGACGCTCGGTTTTCTACGCTACAACTTCAATCCCGCGTCGATCTTCATGGGCGATTCCGGCAGCTTGTTTTTGGGCTATCTGCTGGCCACGTCGTCGATCTGGTCGGTGCGCAAGTCAGCGACGGCGGTGCTGGTGGTGTTTCCGGTTGTGGCGCTGGGACTGCCGCTGCTCGATACCGGGCTGACGATTTCGCGTCGTTTTTTGGCCGGTCGTCCGGTGATGCAAGCCGATCGCGATCACGTTCACCATCGGCTGCTGCTCAAAGGTCTGCCGGTGCGACGCGCGGTGCTGTTGCTGTACGGTGTCTGCTTGGTTTTTTCGGGGCTGTCGCTGCTGATGGTACTGGGCAGTCCGTGGGCGGCGCGGCTCGGGCTGGCGCTGTCGGTGGGTTTTGCGCTTTCGCTTGGTTACTGGTTTGGCTATTTGCGATCCGGTCCGCAGGGTCTGTGGGCGGCGCTCACCCGACGCGGGCGCACCCAGAAGCTGTTGGCTCGATTGGATGTGCTCCAGGCGGAGCTGCAAGCGGTGCAGTCGCTTGTGGCGCTCGAACAAGTCGTGGCGGAGTTCGGTGATTTGCTCGGGGTCACGCTGCGGCTCGACCGGCAAACCGATGCAGTCGAACCGGGGAGCTATCCGATCATGTCGTCGGGAAAACAGGGGAAATTGCTCGCAGTGCTGCGGGTGAGTCCGCCAGAGCATGAAAGCAATCCCGACGAGCGAACGCTGATCGGCCTGTTCTGCGATGCACTTGCACCGACGCTGCTGCGGGTTTTATCAACCGAATCGTAGCTACGCGCGGGATTTGACAAGCAGCGACTGGCCCGTCATTTCAGGTGGAACAGGCAGTCCCATGATGTCGAGCACCGTCGGCGCCACATCGGCGAGGCCACCTTCGCGCAGCCGCTGCCCGCGCAGGGAATCGTCGACGACAATGAACGGCACCGGATTGGTGGTGTGGGCGGTGTGCGGCTGTCCGGTGTCCGGATCGACCATTTGCTCGCAGTTGCCGTGGTCGGCGGTGATAAGGACGGCAGCGCCAGACTTTTTGGCCGCGTCGCAGATTCGACCCAGGCAAGCATCAATGGTCTCGACGGCAGATACCGCCGCAGGTAGCACGCCGGTGTGGCCCACCATGTCGGGGTTTGCGAAGTTTATCAGGATGAAGCCGTACTGCCCGCTCTCGATCGCGGTGACTGCGCCGTCGGTGACATCTGCGGCACTCATGGCTGGTGCCAGGTCATAAGTTGCGATGTCTCGTCTGGACGGCACGAGTCGACGGTCTTCGTGGGGGTAGGGCGCTTCAATTCCGCCGTTAAAGAAAAACGTGACGTGCGCGTATTTTTCCGTCTCCGCCGTGCGGAACTGCCGAAAATCGCGCGCCGACAGATACTCGCCCAGGTTGTTGTGCAGCGACTGCGGTGCAAACGCCACAGGCAGACCCAGTTTTTGGTCGTACTGGGTCATGCAGACATAGCGCGCGAGCCTTGGGGGCCTGCCGCGATCGAATGCGTCGAACTTTTCTTCGGTCAGGGCGCGGCTGATTTCACGGGCGCGATCGGCGCGGAAATTCCAGAACACCACCGCATCGCCGTCTTGGATGGTGGCGACGGCTCGTCCGTTTTCGGTGAGCACGATCGGCTGGATGAATTCGTCGGTTTCACCGCGCGCATACGCGGCCAAGATGGCTTCTGCTGCACCCGCGCTGGCCGGTTCGGGACGACCTTCGCCGCGAACCAGCAGACGGTAGCCACGCGCGACCCGTTCCCAGCGATTGTCGCGATCCATCGAATAGAAACGACCAGCGAGCGAAGCGACACGACCGACACCGATCGCAGCGAGCTTGGCTTCCACGTCGCGCAAGAAACCGGCTGCCGACTGCGGTGGCGTGTCTCGTCCGTCAAGGAACGCATGCCAAGCGACCTTTGAAACGCCGCGGCGCTTGGCCAGTTCACACAGCGCGTAGCCGTGTTCGAGCGTGGAATGAATGCCACCGGGCGAATTGAGGCCAAGCAGGTGCAGGGTGCCGCCGCTGGCTTTGACGGCATCGACCGCGGCGACTAGCTCGGGATTTTCAAAGAAATCACCGTCGGCAATCGCTTTGCTGATCCGCACCAAGTCTTGGTAGACAATGCGACCGCCGCCCAAGATGGTGTGACCGACTTCTGAGTTGCCCATTTGGCCTTCGGGCAAGCCGACCGAAAGGCCCGAGCAGTGAAGCAGCGTCTTGGGATACTGCGCAAGCAGCCGCGGCCACGTCGATTTGTGCGCCAGCTCGACGGCATTCGCAGCCGGTTCTTCGCGATGGCCGAGGCCATCGAGGACAATCAGCACAACGGGTTTCATGACGGGAATGCTACCGAAAGATGATGGCCGCTGACGAGGGCCTTGCGTGCTAGCGACGGATGCCGAGAAGCTGATCCATCGTCCGCTGATCGGCATCGGGGAATTGGTACTGACCAAATTCCGACGAAGCAACCCAGCGGAAGTCACGCACGCGCTTGGCGCGGATCGGACGACCGGGAATCAGCTTGGCGGCATAGAGCGCCAAGATGACTTCGTAACCGTCGTAGATGTGGTGTTTTTCACCGATCTTTTTGCCGATCTCAAAGTCGGCATCAAGACGTTCGCTCAGCTCGCGGCGGAGCGCATCTTCATCGTTTTCGCCAGCCTCGACCTTGCCGCCGGGGAATTCCCACTGCAGAGGTAGCACCGCCGAATCGCGACGCTGGGTAATGAGGTACCGTCCATCTCGCTCGAGGACGGCTGCGACAACGCGGATGACCTTTTTCATGGACCGAACGACTCCTCGCTTAAGCGGCATTCCAATCTACCAGAGATTTCAGTGGGTTGGGGATGCTCTGCGGCAGCTGGCGGGCTTTTCGCAGCACTTGAGAGCGTATCACGCCCGCGCAGCTTGCGGCATGCTCACTGGACTCTTTGTCGGCTGCTCCTTGCGCAGCCTGTAAGGGGTACCTATGATCGGAACTCACTAGGAGGAATCGATGGGTCTAATGGATTTCGTCAAGGGTGGCGTTCGTGAACTGGCGATTGCCCGCCCGGACAGTGCAAAGGGAATGCTCGTCTACAAGCATCCCGATCCCACCATCCCCAACAAAGCGCAGCTTACGGTCGGTACCGACGAAGTCGCGCTGTTCTTTAAGGACGGTCAGTTTGTGGGACAGATCGGCGCCGGTCGTCACACGCTGGAATCGTCCAACATCATGTTTCTAAACCAGCTCGTCGATAAGTTCACGGGCGGCAACGTCTTCAAAGCCGAAGTTTGGTTTATCACCATCCGCGAGGTCGCCGGCTTCAAGTTCGGCGGTCGCATTGGCGATGTCGAAGACCCCAAGAGCGGTCTTGCCATCGGCGTCATGGTCCACGGCGAATACTCGCTGCAAGCGACCGATCCCACCCAGGTCATTTCGTTTTTCGGACAGCGCTCGTGGGCCAATGACGAAGAGTTCGTCGGCTGGTTCCGGCAGCTTCTGCTCAAGACGATCCGCGATCGCATTGCCAAGCTGCTCGTCGCCAAACAGCTGCCGCTGCTCAACATCACGTCGGGCGCGCTCACCGAAGAAATCGAAGCCGAAGTGATCGAAGGCCTGAAGCCGCACATGCAGGGCTACGGCATGCGGGTGGTGCGCCTGGGCAACTTCGTCGTCTCGATCAAGGAAGAAGACGAGCAGACGCTCAAGTCGATGTACAAGGACGCGGCGCAGATTCGCATGGCCGGCGGGCTCGGTGGCTACCAGCAGTTCGCGGCTGGCAAAGCGATCATGGGCGCGGGCGAAGGCATGGCGCGTGGTGGTGACGGAGGTGGCGGCGGTGGTGGCATGCTGGCAGGCGCGGGTCTGGGCGTCGGCATGGCGATGGCCAACATGTTTGCGCAGTCGACCCGTCCGGCAGCGGAAGCCCCGGCTCCGGCCCAGGCTGCCCCCGCAGCGCCCGCGCAGCCGAGCCTTCAGGACCGGCTCAAGAAGCTGAAGATGCTCAAGGAAGAAGGCCTGATCGACGATCAGGAATACGCCGCCAAGCGCGCCGAGATACTCAAAGACATCTAACCCACGGGCCTGGGGCTCGGTTTTGTGAGCCGAGCCCGCCGTGGGCTGACCTGCGCCGCGCTAGTTTTTGGGGAAAACGCAGGGCTTGCCGGCGCAGGTGTCGGTGACGACGCCGCCGTCTTTGAGGAAGGCTTGCAGCTGCGCTTTGGCCGCTTCCGTCCGGCGGATGGCTTCGTGCACCGGGTTGTCTTTGGGCGGCACGTTGTCATCGCCGGGGCGCGGCTTTTGCCCGACATCGAACTGGACGTAAGCCGATGGCACAGGGCCGCTCGCTTGTGGAATGCCCCACACCGTTTCGACCGGCTGGTTGAGCAGCGGAATTCCCATCGTGCGCACCACCATCCGTGTCGCCAGATTCGGCACTTGTCCGTCTCCAAGGCCTTCTTGGTAGAGCACTTGTTTGGCCGATCCCGTGCCTGGCAAGGGCGCTTTGACGACATACGGCGCGTAAGTTGCCGGATCGGTGTAGTCCCAAAGCTGCTGGCTTAGCGCAATCAGCAACTGCCGATCGAGCGCATCGTGATAATTCGACGACAGCAGCGGCACCAGGTCTTGGAAATCGCCGCTCCGCCACATCATCAGGCTCCAGAAACCGCCGGGGACGTTCAACGCGCCGCGCTTTACGTCGGGCGACAGCGCCAAAAACGTCAGACCCTGGATGCCACCGTTCGAGATGCCGTAATAAAACACCTGGCTTGAATCGACGATGACTTTGCCGTTTACCCGCAGCTCTGGGATTTGCCCGAGCGACCCGTCTTTGACAAGCCGCGCGAGCACCGCAAAGTTTACGTGCGCCTGCTGGAGCCGGTCGGTGATCTGCACGAAGTTGTTAAAGTTCGACATCACCTGACCAGCGACGTAGAGCCCGTCCGCTTCCGTGAGACCGATCCAGTCGGTGCCGACTTGCACCATGCACAGCCGATTGACGATCTCGCGCTGGTATCCCGAGTCCATTTCGCCGAGCGCGCCACCAAACAGCCCGTGGCCATAAATCATCACCGGCAATGGGCCCGTCGCGGTCTGGGCGCACTTGGGAATGTGCACCACCAGCGGGAACCGCCCATAGCCGCGTGCTTTCGGCGTCCCACTTTCGTCTTTTAGCAGCCGTCCGTTTTGGTCGTCGCTCAAAAATGATGTCGCGCGGAAGCTGCCAATCACCTGCCGAAGCAGCGGATCGCGTGGCGCGTTTTCCACTTTGTCGATGGTGAAAAGCGGCGAAGGCGGTTCCGGCGGATCGGTCGGCGTCAGCTTGGCCAGCGCTTGATCGCGCATCTTCACAAGCTGTCCGGTGACCTGGCTGTCGTCACCCGTCGTGAAATCCCACGCAAGCTGCAGGCTTTTTTTCGCGATGCCCTGTTTTTCCAAAAACGGAAACAGCTCTTTGTACGTCTCGGCCAGCCGCGCACGAATGCTGCCGGGTTCGACATCGCCATTGCGAATCGCGGCAAAACCCGAAAGTGGCGTCAGCGGCTGTCCATCGCTGCCGCGCAGACCCGACAGCGCGACGACGTAACGGGCCTTGGGCCGCAGCCGCACTTGGGGATGGATCAAAAGCGCCTGCCGGTCCCCATCCGTCGCATTGCGGTCTAGCTCGGCAAACAGGGGGATTCGCTGCCCGGTCTCGAAATCGAAGAGCTGGACCGGCGACGACACCTTGATCGAGTCTTCCTCGTGTCGAGGCGCCGGCAGGTTGCTTCCATCGATCGTCGCCGGGAAATACGCGACAAGCTGCACCGCCGGACTAAAACCATCGCGCCCCAAAAGCAGCGCCGGATCGAGCGCGACGCCTTTGGCTGACGCCGGCAGCACGCCGGGCGGGAAGCTGATCCGCATCACGCCTTTGTCATCGGGACTGCGGTAGTAGTTCGACGGAAACGGCGTCACGCAGTCTTCTTTTTCGCCGCCCCCCAGCGGATTGCAGCCAGCCGCGAGCGGCGGTTCCGGCAGTGGCGTCAAATCGACGTGGACTGTGCACGAAGCCAAGAGCGGTGCGGCCAGCAGGAACGAACCAAGCAGCGGAAAAGCGAGCGTCCGGGTGCGCATGCGCGGCAGCATATGCCAGAACCGGCGCTGCGCAGATCGGCCAAATTGCGTCGTTAGCTTGGGGTGACGCCTTGCAGGATGGCCAGGGACTGCTGTTTGCGTGTGGCTTCGCTGTGCAGCGCATCGTCACTGATGACGTGATAGCGGTGCAGCTTTGCTAGGTAGTCGAGCCGCAGATCCGACGAAGGCCGCACGAACACTGCATGGATGCGGGCGCGGCGGGCGACTTCGGCCACAAGCTCGCTTTGAATGTGGCATTCGCCGTGGGTGACAAGAAACAGCGTGACGCGCGCTTTGTTTCCGGCAGTCATCGTCGACAGTTCGCGGACTAGGTCGGAAAATACCCGCTTGTAGTTGCGGCCCCGGTTCGATCGAAAACCGAGCAGGTACGGCAAAATCCGTCGCGGCGATCGGTCGGCCCGCAGCGCATCATGAAGTCGTCCGTCGAAAAAACGCACTTGCACGGGCTGTTTGCTGCGCAAAAGACGCTGGACCAGCGACAGCGCAAAGCCGCGGGCAAACACCTGGCGCAGACCTCGCATGGATGGCGAGCAGTCGACCAGCACGTAGCTGAGCGGGTGCGGTGCTTCGACTTGGCGTTCGCGACCCAGGTACAGAAGTTCGCTCAGCGCAAAGCGGGTATAAAACAGGTCGTCGTCGCTGGCCAGCTCGCTTGGCAGCAGTGCATCGAGCCCGCCGCGGTGAAGCAGTCCCGCATAACCCCCCGTCGGATAGCTCTGGGCACCGCTGACATGCTGGGCTTCCAGTACCGATGGCAATAGGTCGAGCGAAAAGCGCACCGTATCGCGCAGATCATCGGCATCAAACAGCGACTCCAGTTCCAGCAGGTCGACCCGGTCGTCCGATGCCCGCGACAGAAGCTGGGTCGATCCTTCCGACAGGTGCAAAAGCCGCACGGCTTGTGCATCAAGAAGCTCGCAGCGCAGCAGAAGCGGCACCGACTTCGCGACCAGGTCCGTACAGACCCGCGCAAGCCGCGCAAGTTCGTGGGTCTGTTCCGCCGGGCTCGGCAGTGCGCTCTCGGCAATCGCTTTGGGGGAAAGCTCGATCGTCGCAAGCTCCATCGAATGCAGATCCGGCACAAGGGGCCGCAGAAGTTTCGCGAGCAGCACCGCACAGACCTCGTCAGACGGCCTGTTTGCGGCAATGTCGACCACCGAGGGCACCGCCAAAAGCGTCTTGAGCAGCGTGCGATAGCGTTCGGTGGTTTCGCGCAAAGCGGGCGGTGGCGGCACATCGAGACCCACGCGAAGCTGGCTCGCTGGCGTCGACAAAAGCAGTCCAAAGTCATGCACAAGCCCAAGCGGCAGTGGCACGCCCAGTCGGCACAGCAGGTTGTGCCAGGTGATGGCCGGCGTCAGACTTTCGTCTCCGCGATGGAGCTGCGACAGCCGAAGCGACAGCTTTTGCCGGACCACAAATGCGCGCAGGGACATCGTGAGCTTTCACCTTACCCGCAAATGGCAATGCCGTCTGCGTGATATACGGGATAGATGGCGCTGCGAAAGATTGCTCAGATTGGACATCCGGTGCTGCGGGTTTTGGCTCGGCCCCTGTCGCGCGAAGAACTTCTGTCGCAGGCAGGTCAGTCGCTCATCGACGATTTGATTGCGACGATGCGCGATGCCGATGGGGCGGGGCTCGCGGCACCGCAGATGTACGAAAGCGTGCGGGTCTGCGTCATCGAAGTCGGCCAAAACGCGCGCTATCCGTACAAACCGAAAATTCCGCTGACCGTGCTGGTCAACCCGGTGCTGACGCCGCTCGATGCGCGGACGTTTTCCAACTACGAAGGCTGCCTGTCAGTGCCCAACCTGCGCGGGCGCGTCGACAGGTTTTGCGAAGTCCGCGTGCAAGCCTGGGATCGGTTTGGCAACGAACTCGACTTTGTCGCGCGCGGCATTTCGGCGGGCACCTACCAGCATGAAGTCGACCACTTGGATGCGACGATTTTTGTCGATCGGGTCAAAGACACCCGCTCTCTGTGCACCTGGCAAGAGTTCGAGCGCCACCACCGCGAAGCCTTCATCAAAGAAGTCCAGGCCATCGTCGCCGAGTTCGGTTCGTAGCTTCAGAAGCTGGAAGTCGTACACAGATCAGCGTGTGCAACGATCCAGCGCTGTGAAGCGGTGAAAAAACCGTGCGGTGCAGCGGTTACGGGATGGGCGTGACTTCCACCGGAACGCCGCTGAGCGCCGCGGTGCCGGACAAAGGATCAATCAGGTGGTCGTCGGTTAGCTCGTTTGCGTTTTGGCCGGGAAGTGCGCCTGCGACACGGAGCGTGGCGGCGGCTTGCTGATGGCCAAAGCCGTGCGGCAAGGATACGACACCGGGCATGACTTCATCGCTGACCGAAAGGGTGACTTCGACCTGACCGACGCGGCTTGTGACCTTCACTTTGTGTCCATCGCGGAGCGACAGCCGCTCTGCGTCCGCCGGATGCACAATCAGGTGTGATCGGTCCGGGCCTTTCACCAGGGACGGACAGTTGTGCATCCACGAATTGTTGGTGCGAAGCTGCCGCCGGCCAATCAGCAAAAGTCCCTGCTTGGGCGCCTGCAGAAGCCAGGTCTTCACCCGCGTGACATCATCGACCAGGATCTGTGGTGCCAGGTCGATTTTGCCATCCCGTGTCCGGATGCGATCCGAAAGACACGGCGACAGCGCGCCCAGGTCGATTCCGTGCGGCGACGACTTGAGCTGCGCAAGGGAAAGCCCTGGCCGCCCAGGGACAAAGCCATTGCCATATCGTCCGCTGCGCAGTGCCAGATCGACGATGTGTTCTGGGGTTGGGCGCAGCCCCAGGCGATGCGCAAGCTGGAGCGCGCGATCCACCACTTTGAACCCGGTTCGCACGCCGCCCAGCCGCATCGACAGGTCGTACAGAATGTCCCAGTCGGTGCGGGTGTTTTCAGACGGCTCGATGACCGGCAGCGAGTATTTGGCGGTGTTGCGTACCTGCAACGCATGGAACACCACGTCGTACTGCGACCGTTCCAGCGCGTGACGACCCGGCAAGATGAAGTGGGCGTGCCGCGACGTTTCGTTTATGTAGTAGTCGAGCGACACCATGAATTCCAAGCTGGCGAGGGCGCGATCGAGCCGGGCGCTGCTTGGGACCGACATCACGGGGTTGCCCAGGACACAGACCAGCGCGCGAATCTGACCTGGGCCTTTGGTTTCGATTTCTTCGGCCAGGACGGCTGCAGGCAGGTTGCCACCGACTTCGGGCAGTCCGCGCACGCGCGATTTCCAGCGACCGTGATGGTTTTCGACCACCTTGCGTCCCAGCGCGCCCAGGTCAAACGCCGGACGGGGGAACATCGCGCCGCCTTCGCGGTCGAGGTTGCCGGTACACAGGTTGAGCACGTCAATCAGCCAGTTTGCGACCGTGCCAAGCTCTTGCTGACAGGTGCCGATTCGACCGTAGGCGACGGCGTGGCGCGCGGCGGCAAAGTCCCGCGCCAGCCTGGCAATGGTGTCCTGCGGGATGCCGACGGCGGCTTCGACAGAAGCGGGGGGGAAGTCGCGGACCAGTCGCTCGATCTGCTCGATGCCGTGGGCGCGCTTGCGCACGTCTGCAAGGTGTACGCGCTGCTCGGCAAACAGGACGTGCAGCATGGCAAGGAGGAGCGCCGCGTCGCCCCCCGGACGGATGAAGTGGTGTTCGCTCGCCCATTCGCTGGTTTCGCTGCGCCGCGGGTCGATAAGGACCAGCTTGCCGCCGCGCTCGCGGATGCCTCGGATGCGGTGTTTGACATCGCCGAGCGACATCAAGCTGCCGCCTGAAGCTGCCGGATTGGCACCCAGCATCAACATAAAATCGGTGCGGTCGACATCGGGAACTGGAATCACCGTCTGCTCGCCGTACAAAAGCAGGCTGGTCAGAAGCCGCGGATTTGCATCCTGGGAGTTTGCGTCAAAGCGATTTTTGGTCCCCAGCGCGCGCAGAAACCCGGCATACCCAAGCAGCGCGTGCAGGTTGTGCACGGTCGGGTTTCCCGCATAGACCGCCACCGCGTTTCGGCCATCGCGACGGCGAATCGAATCCAGCCGGTCGGCAATTTCCGCCAGCGCTTCGTCCCAACCCACGGGGACAAAGCCGCTAGGCGTGCGGCGCAGCGGCTGCCGGATGCGGTCGGGATCTTCGTAGGTTTCGCGCAGCGCAGCGGCTTTGGGACAGATGTGGCCGCGTGAAAAACCGTCGTCACGATCGCCGCGAATGTCGCTTACGCGACCGCCTTCGACTGTGACGGAGAGTCCGCACATCGCTTCGCAGAGGTTGCAGGTCGTAAAATGGGTGCTTCTGCTTTGCATCGGGCTTCCTTTGGCGGGTTATCCAACGGGCGACTGACTGACCACGCTATCGAGCAGGGAATCAATTTCGGACACGGCGCGCAGGCTCTCTTCGCTGCCATCGCTTTGCAGCGCAGCCCGCAGCTCGCCCAGGCTCCGCAGCTTGGCAAATAGCTGCACATCGGACAGCTCGCCCGCCCGCTGGAGTCCAAGCCGCAAGGTCTGGAGTTCATCGAGCATCGCCCGGCGTCCTTGTTCATCGCGCGGACCGGCCTTGTGCTGACGATGGCGGCGCAGCACCGGATCGACCAGACCCGCCAGCAGATCGGCCTGCTCGACGGTGTTCCAGATGTATTTTAGAACAAACAGGTCGCTTACGTCGGCTTCGGTTCGTCCATCGCACAGCGCCGACGCGGCACACAGCTTCAACATTTTGATGAGCCGGCGGTCGGACAGAAAGATTCCTTCGCTGCGAATCTGCGCCGTCAGTGCTTTGTACTCGCTCAAAAATTCGTCGCTGAACTGGAGCCGACCGGCCAGCTCGCGACGAAGCTGCAAGATGTCTTTGGCCGACAAAAGCGGCGGACCGCTTGGCCCACTTGGCGCGGTGCTGCGTCCCCCGAGCAGTCTCTTTTCGTGTTCAAGACCGATGCGCAGTAGCTGCTGGAAGTGAAACCCTTCGAGGTTCTGCGAGCGCACCCGCAAAAGGAATCGATCGAGCAGCGCCGCCAAGCTGTCATCCGATGGCACTTCGTTGCTGGCGGCAAACAGTGCGAGCAGCGGCACATCGACGCGCTCGGCACCAATTTGCACCCGGCGTTCGTTCAAAAGCCCGAGCAAGCTGTTCAAAATCGCCGAGCTGGCCTTAAAAATCTCGTCGAGAAACGCGATCTCTGCTTCCGGCAGCATCTGTTCGGTGCGGCGGCGAAAGCTGCCTTCGCGAAACGCTTGAATGTCGACCGGGCCCAAAAGTTCGTTCGGTTCGGAAAACCGCGTCAGCAGGTATTCGAAATAGCGGGCGTCGAGACTCTGCGCCAAGGTGCGAACGAGCGCGCTCTTGGCCGTGCCCGGCGGACCGACGATGAGCATGTGTTCACCCGCGACCACCGACAGAAGCAAAAGGCGGATGATTTCATCTTTGGCGAGAAACTCTCGGGTCAGCCGTCGCCCCAGCTCTTGGAGCAGCACAGCGCGATTTCTTGCACCAGAATCTGTCGTCATCGGTTGTCCATCGTATGGGGGTTCGTCGTCAGTGTGCGGGGCCCGCAGCGCTTTTTGCACAGCTCTTTTTGTCGCTGCAAGCTTTCGGGCCGGGCGACTTCCTGGCACAAGCGGCGGTGGCGCTGCACTTTTTCGTAGATCGCGCCACTTGTCCCGATGTCCGGGGGAAAAACCAGCGCCGGGTCCACGCTGGCGAGCGCCGCAAACAGGGACAGGGATTCGCGCAGCGGCTGCTGATCCGTGACCGCAAGTGGTGGACCATCTGCCGTCGCGACCCGCAGGTGAAACAGCGCAAACAGACCGATCAGCGTGCGCAGGGAACCTTGATCTAGCTCGTCGGGGTTCGCTTCCAGCGCCGCTTCGACGCTGCGACCAATGCGGGACAGCGCTTGGGTGCTGCCGTGCCGAAGCTGCACAGTGACAAACAGCCGGGCAATCCGTGCCACTTGCAGCCACGGGACAAGCTCGGGACCAAGCAGCGGGGCCGGCGGCGGACGCAGAAGCTGGGTCAGCGGACTGCCGAGTCCCAGGTAGTGCCACAGCGTCTTTTCCGCTTTGTCGATGGGCAGCGCCAGCACGTCATGTTCAATCGACGCCTGGGGCTGCGGCAGCGGCTCGCCCGACTTGGGTCGCAGCGCCCACAGACCAGACAAAAGACTGTAGCGCGCCGTGAGCTTGGGCACAAAGTCGGCGGCTTGCGCGGTTTCCAGGCTTGGCTCGGGCAGCGACTCCGCCGCGGCGATGAGCTGGAGTCGAACCTGCTGGATCAGACCGTCTCTGCGGCTTTGCGACAGCGTGCGTCCGCGTGGATGGAACAGAAACAGCGCATCGTGGATCGCCGACAGAAGCAGAAGCGAGTGCGGGTCGTCGGCCAAGGGCCTTGGCTCCGTCACAATGCCGATTTCACCAAGCTGCTGCTTTTGCGCTTTGTGCAGAGACTGTCCGACGGCTGTTTGGTGAAGTTCGGGGGCAGCGCGGAGCAGTCGGTCGGCGCCTTTTTGCAAAAGTGGCATTCCGACGGACACCACCCCACCCGACGCGAGCGGATAGGCAAAGCGGGCCAGAAAAGCTGCCGCAAAGTCGCGGTCTTTCACCCGCGCTCCGGATCGCTGGCCAAACCCCACAGCGGCAGCGTCGAAAAAAAGGAAATCGGTTCGCAGTGCAGGACCGGAAACGAATCGCGCAGGGCCGCCGGTTCGATCAGCGCATCGGGCAGCTTGGTTGCGAGCGACTGCAAGAGCCGCAGCGAAAGCGGACTGGCCAGTGACTTGGGCACCGCAATCGGCTGGGTTTCCGCCGGCAAAAACACCACCAAGTGGTCGTCGCCATGCTGGACAAGGGCACGCAGCTGGGATGGCGGCAGATCGGGCAGAAGCCGCGTGCGCGCTGGGACAAACACCTGCGGTGACACTTCCGCGAAAAGCTGCCCGGCACACAGGTGCTGCACCGCTGCGCTGCCAAAACAGAACAGACCGGCGGGCAGTCCGACCGCATGCAGCGAAAAAATCGCTTCGCCACTGAGCAAGCCGAGCAGACGCTGCAGCGTGGCGAGCCGGTGCCACGGAATCAGCGTTGCGCTCAGCGGATCTTGCAAAGCCGAATGGGCAGCGACAAGCCGCAGCGTCAGTTTGAGCGGCGGCGGTGGAGACGTGCTGCTGCCAAGTCGTACCGCTTGCAGTGGCTGCGCGGCGGCGTCGTCTTCACCGGGCGGGGCAATCTGCGGTGTGACAAACCGTCCAAGCGGCGTCTTGCTGGGTGATTTCGCGCGCAGCGATCCGCGCCGTCCGGCCAGAAACAGATACAGATCCGCGGCTGGAAACAAGCTCTGCATCGACGTCAGCCGCAGCGGGTGGGCATGACCCAGATCGATCAGAAAATTGCTGCCTTCCCGGCGCAGAAGACGAACCGAAGGCAGTGTCAAAAGGCGCAGAAGAAGCGACAGGGGAGGCGTGACAAGCCGCACGATCGGCGCGCGGAAGATTCGATCGCTTGGCAGACCTTCGGGTGACGGCAGTGGATCGGGAATCAGCAGATCGCCCGATGCGCCGGTCTGCCACAGATAGCGGACCAGCCGCGGCAGCAGCGTCGTGCCACACGTCAGATAGATTTCGTCGATCGGCTCGCTGACAGCCGGGCTGTCGTCTGGGCTTTGTGGCTGCGCAAGCTCACGCAGAAGCCCACCGGGCAGTGTCAAAAGCTGAAGCTGCTCGACTAGATCGCGCAGCGACAGCTCTTTGATTTTTCGACACGGCTGCACCAGCGTCGGGGTGTAGATCGCCAGATCGCCGGGTTCTGCAAGCGGAGTTGTCGCGTCATACCCGAGCGGCGCAGCGTCATCGCGATAGGCGACAAAGTGTCGGCCCGCACCGACGCAGAGTGGCGCCGACAGAAGCCGGGCAAGCCGCGCCACCCGATCCAGCAGCAGCGAGTCACGGCACTGAAAACGCAAGAGATACAGCGTCGAGCCGAGCGGATTTTTGCAAAGCTCGATGCGCAGCGTGGGCACCAGGTCGTCAAGCGGCAGTTCCTCGCTGAGCAGCCGGGTAAGTGACACCACTCGCTCGATGCTGAGCAGGACGACGACCGCTTCTGTACCGACCACCACACCGCGACCGTCTTGGAACAGACCGGCGATTCGAAAGCTGAGCTGGTTTTTGGCGACGGGCTCAAGCATCGGCAAAGGGCGAGGATATCAGCATCCATGATAAAACAGAGCCCATGGTACAAACGGCGCGTTTGTGTTGTTTCCGACGACGCTTTGGTTTGCTTACCTGGCTGCTGGGCGGTTTTTTGGCCGCATGCAGCGCGCCACCATCGGTTGGTCGCGTGGCCGCTCCGGTCGCTGATGTTCTGCCGGATCACTATCTTTTGACGGTGGATGCGCCGATGAGCGGTGCGACGCAGAAATCGCTGCGCGACAAAGTGGCCCAGCTTGGGCTGGCGGTGGAATACGAATTTTCAGACCGGGTAGGGCTTGCAGGGGGCCTGAGCGTGCGCGGCGAGCTGGAAGCGATCCAGGCGCTTCAGTCGGCGTTTCCCTCGCTGCGGGTGGCGTCGGCGGTGCTGCGATATCCAGCGGGGACGACGTGCGGCAATGGCAGCTGCGAAACCGACGAAGCGGCGAGCAGCGACCGCGGCAGCTTGTGCAGCCTCGACTGTGGTGCCCAGCCACTTCGACCTGTGCGCGACGAACTGACCAACAGTTTTTTCGTCCGCCAAGTCGGCGCCGACCAGGTCTGGCCGAAAAGCCAAGGTGCCGGCGTATCGGTCTGCATCATCGACACTGGCTTCGACCGCGGGGCGATGTCGACGCATCCCGACCGTCCGCAAGCTTTGGGCGAGGGCTATAGCTTCGTCCGTCAATCGGCGGACTATGCCGATGTTTCGCAGCACGGCACCCACGTCGCTGGAATCGTCGCAGCGGCGAAAAATGGCACAGGTTCGGTGGGGGTGGCTCCGCAAGCGACGGTGCGAAATTTCCAAGTCTTTCGGCTCAAAAATGGCAGCCCGGTCGCAAGTGATGCCGACGTGATTGCCGCGCTGGATGCAGCGATTGGCGCTGGCTGTCAGATCGTCAACCTGAGCCTGGGCGGTGCCAGCGACAGCGAAGCCGAACACGCGGCGATAGCCCACGCCTATCAGTCCGGCATTCTGGTCGTGGCAGCGGCGGGCAATGGTGAAGATGCGGCACACGGCGTCGTCGGCACCGCGCAAAGCAACTTTCCCGCCGCGTACCCAGAGTCATTTACCGTCGGTGCCGTCAGTCGCAGCGATACCTTGGCGAGTTTTTCCGGCACCGGCCCAGCGGTCGGCATCGCCGCGCCCGGCGTCGGTATGTATTCGACAGTTCCCGTGGGCACTGGCCAGCGCGAAGTCAGCGCGTCGTTTGCGCAAAATGGCCGACTCCTTGCGGTCGATGCGTCGCTGCCGAGCGGAAGTTCGGGAACCAGCCTGCCCGCGACCCGCGTCGTGTCCTGCGGATACGGAAGCCAAAGCGACATCGATGCCTGTCAGCCCGCGGGGAAGGTGGCGCTTATCCAGCGCGGTCCGGGTGGTCCCGGCGAAACTGCGATTCCGTTTTACGACAAGATTCGCGTCGCTCGGCAGGGCGGGGCGCTTGCCGTCGTGCTGTACAACCACCGCTACGGTGACCCGAGCACGGCGGGGGCGCTGCTCGAAAACATCACGATTGGCGGCGGGCAGCCGGTGATGGTGCTGACGCTTTCGGCGGGAGATGGCGAAGCGCTGGCGGAAAAGGCGACGCAAGGGGGACTGACCTTGTCGGCAACGTCATCGCCAAGCGACTATGCGGTGTTCGATGGAACCAGCATGGCCGCTCCGGTGGTGTCGGGGGTTGCGGCGCTTGTGTGGTCGGCCAACAAGTCGCTCGGCAACGTCGGTCTGCGCCAGCTGCTGTCCGAAAGCGCGGTCGATCTGGGAGCGCCGGGGCGGGACGATCAATTTGGGGCTGGACGGATCGATGCGCTGGCTGCCATGACAGCGGGCAGTCCGCGGGGTCTGTGCGGCGATGGCGTCCGAGATCGCGCAAGTGAAATGTGCGACGGAGCAAGCCGCGATGGCACAAGCTGCGACGATCTGGGCTACGACGGCGTTCTTTCGGGATCGCCGGGCTGTAACGCAAGCTGTACCGGACTTACGCAAGGAACCTGCGCGTGTGTGCCGGGGCGGACGCCGTTTGCCGTGACGCTAGGTGTCGATGAAAACGCCCAGGTGAACGGCGGCCTGACCGGAACGCGCTTTCGCTATCACGTCGAGCTGGCAGGCAAGCCGGTTGCTGCGGCACGCATCAAGGTCACGATTGGCAAAAACGGACGGAATCTTGTTTCCTATCGGACGCCAGCGACGGATGCAAACGGCAACAGCCAGGACTTTGTGCCCTATGATTTTACCGGGCTTTCGGCGGGGGATTATCAGGTGATGCCGACGGTGAGCAAAGGCGACGGACGGTGCCGCGACGATCAGCCGACGCAGCCTGCGCAAGTCACCGTTCACATTCGCAGCTAGCTACTTGATGAACTCGCGGCCCCGCAGATAGGGACGCAGCACGGCGGGAACACGAATCGATCCGTCGGCCTGCTGATAGTTTTCCAAAATCGCAATCACCGTCCGCGGCAGTGCCAGACCGGAACCGTTGAGCGTGTGGACCAGGCGCGGCTTGTCTTTTTTGTCTTTGCCGGGACGATAGCGAATCTGGGCCCGTCGCGCTTGGAAGTCACCGAAGTTCGAGCACGACGACACTTCCAGCCATTCGTTTACGCCGGGCGAAAACACTTCGAGATCGAACTTTTCACACGCCGCAAACGACAGGTCGCCGGTGCACATCTGGATGACGCGGTACGGCAGCTCAAGCTGCTTGAGGATTTCTTCGGCGTCGGACAAAAGCGAGCGCAGCGCCTGTTTGCTGTCTTCGGGACGGACAAACTGCACCATCTCGACTTTGTCAAACTGGTGGCCGCGCTTCATGCCGCGGGTGTCGCGTCCTGCCGCCATTTTTTCGCGCCGGAAGCACGCGGTATAGGCGACGTGGCGAATCGGAAGCTGCTCGTTTTCGAGAATCTCGTCGCGATAGAGGTTTGTGACCGGCACTTCGGCAGTCGGCACAAAGTAGAAGTCTTCCTCTGCATCGCGGTAGAGGTTGTCGCCGAACTTGGGCAGATTTCCCGTCCCGTACAGGCACAGTTCCTTGACCATGTAGGGCGGATAGACTTCGGTGTAGCCCTGATCGATGTGGACGTCGAGCATCCAGGTGATCAGCGCACGCTGAAGCGCCGCGCCGGCCCCTTTGAGGATGTAGAACCGGCTGCCCGAGATTTTGACGCCGCGCTCGAAGTCGATGATGCCGAGCGACTCGCCGATTTCCCAGTGCGGTTTGGGCGCAAATCCAAACTCAAAGCGCTTGCCTTCCGTCCGCACGACCTGGTTTTCCGCGTCGCTGCGACCCGTCGGCACTTCCGAATCGGGAAGGTTTGGCAGCTGGAGCAGCAGGTTGTCGAGCTGGGCTTCGGTTTCCGAAAGCTGCGCATCAAGCCCAGCAATGTCGGTTTTGACCGATTCCATGTCTTTGATGAGCGCGGCGCGCTTTTCGGCGTCCTTTTCCCGTCCGATAAGCTGCGATGCACTGTTGCGGCGGCTCTTGAGCTCGTCAGCGGCTTGCAGCAGATTGCGTCGCTTGTCATCGAGCCCCAGCGCCGTCTGGGCTAGCTCAGCAGCGGCATCATCGAACAGCCGCTCGCGGTAGATCGACAGAACCTCATTGGGACGTTCACGAAGGATTTTTGCGTCGAGCATGGAGACGCATTCTTCCCTTTCTACGAGGCCAAAGTCAACTATCCGCGACGCGCTGGGGGTGTACCTTCGGCGGTTTTTGCGACACACTGGGCTCATGAAGACTCACCCTGTGCGTGGTATTTTGGCTGCCAGCCTGTTTGGTCTGGGTTTGCTGACGGTGGCTGGCGGCTGTGCGGGGTCGCTGCAGCGCGTACCGCTTTCGGCCAATCTCCGGCCTAGTGGACCGCCTTCTGTTCGCAAAGCCCAGGACTTGGGCAGTCTGCCGCTGCCTGGCGCTGGTCCGCTGTCGCTTGCGCACGCGGATGACCTGTTTACTCCCGGTGAGTACGTCGCGCTGTACGGCGAAAATCTGACGCCCGGATCGCAGGTGGTGCTCAGCGGACGGGCGGCAGCGGTGGTCGGTGCGATCGACGGAGGACTGCTCATCCAGGTGCCGCGCGGAATTTCGACGGGGCGGCAAGTCCTGCGGATCGACAACGGCTTGGGGACGGCGGAAGTCACGGTGTCAACGGCGTTTTATGCGTTTGGCGGCGACGCGGCGGGCAACGGGCTGCGGATTCGACGGCTTGGGCCCGAAGGGGATCAGCCGGAAATGTTCGACGACAAGCCGCTCGATATCGCCTTTCCGTTGTCGCGCTATCAGGCGCTCTCATACGACGGAGCACTGCTTTTTGCGCTGGCCGAACCCGCAACGGACGAAGCCCCGGAATCGAGCAGCGGCGAGGCAATCCCCGTCGGAACGGTGGTGTGCGACTTGATGGTTGTGCACATGGGGGCCAAACACGGGCCACAGGAAGTGACCCGCGTGCCGCTCTCTCTCGTCGGAAAACCGACCGGACTTGCGATGGGGCCCGCAGGTCAGCTCGTCGTGCTTCAGCCGCGGCAAATCACCGTGGTCGATGTGTCGATACCGCAGAAACCGCAGCCGGTGGTGGTGTTGCCGCTGTGGCCGGCGGAACAGAAACGCGAGCTCGTCGACGCAGAGTTTCTCGGAGACGGTCGCTTGCTGGCGGTACTGGAAGCGTATGCGAACCAGATTCACCTGATCGACGTCGGTGATCCACGCCAGCCGCGACTTGTATCGGGGGTGTCGCTGTCGCCCGAATATGAACAGCCGTTTTCGATCGACTTGGCACCCGGTCCCGACCCGTCGTCGATGTGGGTCTTGCAAGGACCGAATTTGCGGCTGGCGGGAAAGCGACTGCTCGACGGGCTTTCAGGGGCATGGCGCGATGCCAAGGCGCTGGATGTAAAGGGCGCGGCCAAGACGCTGGGACAAACCGCGGTCGGCGCTGCGATGCTGCCGTCGGAACCGCTGACGCGGGTGCAGCTTGTGCAGCTTGTCGGCGGACAGCTTCAGGTGGTCAAGTCGCTGCCGTTGCCGTCGGAAATATTCCCGTTTTTCATCCAACCGGACTATCGCGGCTCGCTGTTTGTAAGCGGGGTCAATCGCAAAAATCAGTTCAGCTCCATCGACGCCTCGCTCGACGGTGTGCGCCGGCTGCTTGGTGCGATCAAAGACACGACCCAGCTTGGCGTGATCCTCAAAATGGGGACGGAAGATGGATCGGTAGCGACGGCGGTGCAGGGCGTGGCGATGTACTACGATTTGGCGCTGCTTCCGTCGGGACAGCTTATGACTTCGACGATCCGACTGGGGCCTGGCTACATTCCGCCGCGGGTGACGCTCGACTGGGGATTCGAGGTGCCCGGCAAGTCGTTTGCGAAGCTGCGCGAGGTCGCCAACACCGGTTTCAAGATCACCGATGTGGTGCGCCGGCTGCTTCCGCCCTATCGCTATGAGAGGATAGGTGTTCAATAAGCGTGGTCGACGGCGGTGCGCGACAATGAGTGGCGAAACCGCAGCCAAGTTGTGTAACGTCTTGAGACATGCCGACAGTGGACTTTGATTTCCAGCGCTATGTTGCTCGCAAAAAAGGCGCGCGTGCGGCGCAGGTTCGCGAGGGTGCGGCGTATGCCTATCCCGGTGATGTTCGACTTTTGCGCACGCTTGACCGGCTTCGGCCCGTCGAACTGGCGCTGCTTGAAGCCGGGCGCTTGTGGCAGAGCGTGGCGCGGGCCGAGCTGCTCGGTCCAGCGGTGCGGGCGGTGGCGCCACGGTTTGGTCAAGTGGCGACGGCAGCCAAGCGCTGCGCCGACATCCTGCACATCGACGTGCCGACGATCTACATCGCGCCGCGTCCGTCGGGTGTGCTGACACTGGGAACCGAGGCTGAGACCTACATCGTGCTCAGCCAGGGACTGCTCGATAGCCTAAGTCCCGACGAGCTTTTGGATGTGTTGGGTCGCGAGTGCGGTCGGATTCAAAACGGGCATGTGCCATTCCGGACTGCGCTGCACTATCTGCAACACAACGCCAGCACGATGACCCGGTGGGCGGTTCGTCCGGCGACGCTGACGCTGCTCGCTTGGGCTCGTCGCGCTGATATCACTGCGGATCGCGCGGGTGTGCTGTGTGCACGCAGCGTCGACGTGTCGCTGGTCGCGATGCAGAAAGCGTTTCCCGAGGACGACAGCCGCGAGCTTGCCCGGCGGTATCGGGCGATCCAGCGCTTTGTTGGCAGCTTGTATTACCGCACCGTCGTCGGTCAGGATGCCGAAGATGGCGAGAGTACCGAAGACTGTGATGCTGCGGTGGCGCAGATTCTCGACGACAAAGAGGTTCCGCCGCGCACGGCACGCGGGGCTGCTGCGGCGGCTTCTGGGGAATCGAGTGGTGAGGCGGGGCAGGGAGGCAGTCGATGAGCGGACTTACCAAGCAGCATCGCCAGCGCAAAGACGAACTGCTGTCGGCGCTGCGTGAAGTGGCGCGCCTAGCCGACGAAACGGGCATGCACACGCTGACGTCGGAGCTGCTGCGCGAACGGATTCCCAAGCTCGAAGAGGAACGCTTTGTCCTCGTCGTGCTTGGCGAGTTCAATCATGGCAAATCGACGTTTGTCAACGCGCTGCTCGGCGCGAGTGTGTTGCCAGCGGGGATTACCCCGACGACGGCGACGATCAATCACATCGTCTATGCCGACAAGCCGTGCGCCAAAGCGGTGCTGCTCGACGAAACCCAGCGTGTCGTCGATCCCAAATCGCTGAACGAATGGGTCACGATCGAGGGCAGCAAGGCCGAAAAGACCCGCTACGTCGAGGTGGGCTGGCCCGCCGACATCCTGCGCGACCGAGTGACGCTCGTCGACACGCCGGGGGTCAATGACATCAACGAAGCGCGCGCCGAGATTACCTACAATTACATTCCGCGCGCCGACGCAGTGCTGTTTCTTCTCGACAGCTCGCAGGTGCTCAAGCAGTCAGAGCGGTCGTTTTTGGAACAGCGGATTTTGCGTCGCAGCCGCGACAAACTGCTGTTCGTGATCGGCAAGTCGGATCTGCTGTCGCCAGAGGAGCGAGCCGAAGCCACGCGCTATGTCCGCGACAACTTGCAGCCTCTGCTCGGGGCGGAACCGATGATTTTTCCGGTGTCGGCGCGGCTTCAGCTGGCTGGGCGCAGCGACGAAAGCGGCATTCCGGAACTGAAGAGCTATTTGCAGCATTATCTGGCCGACGAGCGTGGACGGGTGCTGCTCGACAATGCAAGCTCCGACGGACAAAGGCTGTGTGCCTATCTGCGGCAAAACCTGGGCATCAAAGCGCGTTCGCTGACGCTGTCTTTGGAAGAACTGGAAGCGCGGATTGCGCGGGTGCAAAAAGAGCTGTCGGGCAAGCAGCAGACGATGCGGCAACTGCAAGCGCGGATCGTCGCTGAGTCCGATGCGATAAAGGCGCGGATTCGGCTCGATCTGGAAGAGTTTGTCGCCGCGTTTTCGAGCGCGCTGCCGGGCGAGATTGACAAGGCAAGCAGCGACGACGTGCGCAAGTATTTGCAGCTGTTTTTGCAAGACACGTTCAAGCAGTGGGCCGAGCAGGAAGGCGACCGCGTGGCGTCGGAGCTAGAGCGGCTGGCCGAGCAGATCATCCAAATCACCAACGAAAACGTCCAGCAGGCGATGGCAACGCTGGCCGCCGAGCTTGGTCCGACGGATACCCGCGTCGACTTGCAGGTGGATACCCTCAAGTACGATGTCGGCATCTTTGCGCTGGGCGCGCTGGGGACGGGAATTTTCCTGTTTGTGAACAGCTTTGTCGGTGGGCTTCTGACGCTGGCGGCTCCGATTATCGCGGTGCTCATCCACAGTCGGATGGCCGACGAAATCAAGCGCCAGGCCAAGCAGCAAGCGCCGCAGGTGGTGCAGACGGCAGCGCAGGCGATGCTGCCGCGCTTTCAGCAGATCGTCGACGATTTTGCCGCGCGGCTCGCGGACTTTGTGACGGCGGCGGGACAGGCACTGCACCGCGGGATCTCGGAAATGCTGGATCGGGCGCTGGCCGAGCGCAAAGCGCAGGGGCTCGACGTGGCCGTTCGACAGCGTGAAATCGACGCGCAAGTGACCGAGCTTCACCAGGTCGAGCAGCGACTTTCGACGATTCGCGAAGCGCTGTGGGCGCCAGCCGAAGAAGGTGATGGGGCGGACGCGGTGGACCCGCAATGATCACCGTCGAGCTCGTCCCGTGTTACAGCGACAACTATGCGTATTTGCTGTCACATCCGGATTCGGCGGATGTGGTCGTCGTCGATGCGTGTGAGTACGCACCGATAGCGGCGGCGCTTGGTGGCCGGCGGCTGTCGGCGATTTTGTCGACGCACCATCATCTTGATCACGTCGGTGGCAATGAAGAGTTTGCGGCGCAGTTTCCGGGGCTGCCGATTTTGGGACACAGTCAGGAGCTGGTCGACGGGCGCATCCCCAGACAAACGGCGGGTCTTGCCGACGGAGAATCGTTTTCGCTGCTCGGCAGCCGCGTGGTGGCGCTGCATGTCCCTGGTCATACGCTGACTGCCGTGGCGTACCACTTCACGGACGAAGGCATCGTGTTTACCGGCGATACACTGTTTGGCGCCGGTTGTGGCCGACTGTTCGAGGGAACCCCAGTGCAGATGCATGCCTCGCTGTCGCGACTTGCGGCGCTGACTCCGTCGACCAAAGTCTATAGCGGACACGAATATTTGGCGCGCAACCTGGGCTTTGCCCGTTCCGTCGATCCTGGCAATCAGGCGACGCAGGATCGCGAACAAGACTGCCAGACACGACGCGCTCGCCACGAACCGACGGAGCCGTCGAGCATTGCGCTGGAACGGAGCACAAATCCGTTTTTGCGGACGTCCGAGCCGGCGGTCCAAGCGGCGGTGCAAAGCCGTCCCGTCGAAACCGAAGACGCTCTATCGGCAGTCGAGGTGTTTGCTCGTTTGCGACGGTGGCGCAACACATTTTAGCTGGGCAGCACAGGCTGGCTCGGCGGGGAGGACGCAGCGATGATTCGTCGCTTCGCTGAGATTTCGGCGCACGATCTGCCCAAAGTAGGCGGCAAGGGCGCAAACCTGGGCGTGCTGACCCGCGCGGGCTTTCCGGTGCCGCCGGGTTTTTGCATCACGACGGACGGATTTGCAGCCTTTGTGGCCGGATGTGCCGAACTCCCGACGCTGTTTGCCGATCTGGATGCGCTGCCCGTCGATGATGTCGAAGCCGTCCGCGTGGTGGGGGCGAAGGTTCGGGCGGCGCTGCTTGCGGTGCCACTGCCAGCAGCGGTTGTCGATGGCGCGGTGGCGGCCTGGAAAGTGATTGGCGACGGATATGCCTATGCCGTGCGGTCGAGTGCGACGGCAGAAGACCTGCCAGGTGCTTCGTTTGCGGGCCAGCAAGATACCTATCTGAACATTCGTGGAGAAGCGGCGCTGATCGATGCGATCCGTCGCTGTTTCGTGAGTCTGTTTACCGATCGCGCCATTTTGTATCGTCAGAAAAACCGCTTTGGCCATCGCGGGATTGCGCTGTCGGTGGTTGTCCAGCGGATGGTGTTTCCCGATGCTGCGGGCATCCTATTTACCGCCGATCCGGTGAGCGGCCATCGCGGCACCATTGCCATCGACGCGGGCTTTGGACTCGGTGAAGCGCTGGTGAGTGGCCTTGTGACCGCCGACCTGTACCGCATCGACAAAGCGACCGGCGCTGTGAAGGAAGTTCGAGTCGGTGACAAAGCGATTGCGATTCGCGCCCTGCCGGCTGGTGGCACCGTGACCGAACCGCTCTCGCCGTCGCAGCGACAGGCGCGGGTACTCGACGATGCGTCGCTGCGCAAGCTGTGGGATTTGGCGCGGCGCGTTGAGTCGCACTACGACGGTGTGCCCCAGGATGTGGAGTGGTGTCTGGAATGCGATGATCTGTTTGTTGTCCAGGCTCGACCGATCACGTCGCTGTATCCACTGCCGACGCCGACACCGGGCCGCGGGCTGCGGGTCTATTTTGGCTTTGGCCACGCGCAAAACATGATTGCGCCGATGAGTCCGCTCGGGCTCGACATCTGGCGGACGGTGTTTCCAATCGGCAAGCGTGAGCTAACCGAAGTCATCGAAGAACCGACGGTGATGGTGACGGCAGGCGGACGACTGTACATCGACGTGACGGCACCGCTGTCGACGCCGCGGCTGCGCACGGCACTGCTGGGGGCGCTGGGCGCGATCTATCCGGACATCGCGCGGCTGCTGGCTGAGTTGGCGCAGAGGCCCGAGATTGCGACGGCAGATTCCCCAAGCCTGCGCAGCTTTGTGCCGCTGTGGACGCTTCTGGGTGGTGTGCCGCCGCGTCTGCTCAAGGAGCTGCTTTGGAATGATCCGCAGCGGCTGCGGACCGAACTGGAAGCGTGCATCGACGAAAAACTCAGCCACTTTCGCCGCGAAACCGAGCAGCTTGCACCGGGCCTGGCCCGTCTTGCCCGTTTGCGTTCGCTGATGTCGTCGATGTTTGGGATCTTGCAGCACTTTGTCCCGCGGTTTGGCTCGGCGATGCTGTCACTGCGGCTTTTGACCCAGCGCTTTGCCGATACAGTCCATGCCGCCGACGTCGGGGCGATTCAGCGTGGGGTCTATGGCAACGTGACCACCGAAATGGATCTCCTCGTCGGTGATCTAACGGATTTGGTGCGACCGCATCCCGAACTCGGTGCGGCACTGCGTCTCGCCGGCTCGCAGCCGTTTTCGCGAGAGTCGCTGGCCGGTCTGCCCGGCGGTGCGGCGTTTGTGGAAGCGCTCGACCAGTTTTTGCATCGCTTTGGCATGCGCGGACCGGGGGAAATCGACATCGCGCGACCGCGCTATCGCGATCAGCCGGGGCTTCTGTTTTCGTCGATCATCGGCGGACTGTCAGGCTCGCAGCCGGGGGCTCATCGCGCCCACTTTGCGCGTCTGCAAAAAGAAGGCGACATGGCCGGCGAGCGGCTGATTGCGGCGGCGGGTGGCCCGCTGGCGCGCCGATTGGTTGCGCGGCAGGTTGGCTGTGTTCGTTACGGGCTTGGGCTGCGCGAACATCCGAAATATTTCCTCGTGCGCTGTCTTGATGTGCTGCGGACCGAAGTGCTCTTTGCGGCCCGTGAGCTTGTCGCGGCCAAGCGGCTCGATTCCGTCGACGACGTGTGGCTTTTGCGCTATGCGGAGCTGTTGCAACTTTTGCAAAAACCGACGCTCGATCTGCGCCATGTGGTCGCTCAGCGACGGTCCGACTATGTTCGCTACGCGCAGCTCCAGCCGCCGTTGGTGATGACCAGCGACGGTGAAATTCCGCGTCTGCCCCCACCCAAAGACCTGCCCCAAGGCGCGCTCGCTGGGCTTGGCGCGTCTGCCGGCGTGGTCGAAGGTCTGGCGCGCGTGGTCCTCGACCCTGCCCAAGATGTCTTACACGCTGGCGAGATCCTGGTCGCGCCGTACACCGATCCCGGCTGGACGCCGCTGTTTGTGCACGCCAAGGGCCTTGTCTGCGAGGTCGGCGGCATGATGACGCACGGATCGGTGGTGGCGCGCGAATACGGAATTCCTGCCGTCGTCGGCGTCAGCTCGGCCACACGGCTCATCCGCAGCGGTCAGCGCATTCGCATAGACGGCAGCCGCGGACTGGTCGAAATCATCGACGATCAGCAGGTCCCGATGGCTTCGTCTTCGTCGGGAAGATAGGCAAACGTTCGCACCAGCCGGACGAGCTGCTCACGCTGGGCATCGCCGAGGTCGACAAACTGGATGCCCATTCCGGGCTGGCGGCTTTCATCGTCATCGTTGCGCGGCGGGTTGATCCAGATCACCTCGCCTTCGAGATCCATCGCGGGACCGCCCGGCGGGCTAAAGCGCAGGTTCAGCCGCGCCCCTGGTGGTTCCGGCGTGCGCGTGCGAACGAAAATTCCCATCGCGCTGATGTCGGAAATGTACGCGAACAAAAACGTGTCCGACGCCCGGTAATCGACGGCCCAATCGACGAGGATTCGTTCGTGGACGCGACGATCCGCGCCGCTCCGCCGATCGACGAGCCCATCTGGGCCGGGTCGCTCGGTTTCCCGACGGTCCTTGGCTGGCTGCGGGGGTCTGTTCATTGCGCGATGTGTCCTCAGAAAGCGAAAGTTCCGCCTTCCATACAGCGCCGGGACCTGCGCGGGAAGTTTTTTTTGCCCGGACCGCTTTTCGGGATTGGCTAAGCTAGCCGCCATGTCTGCCCGCCGTCGTCGCTCTGAACCGTCTTCGCCCGTCGCTCCGCCGGATGCCGCACCTGCTGTGCCCGACGATGGAGCTGCGTCCGCTGTGCCCGCGGCAAAGGAAGTGGCGACGGCACACGTTGAACCCACGAGCGACACAACCCCCATTCCATCACCAGAAGGTGAGCCGCGCCGCCGGGGTCGTCGTCGTGAAGTGCCGGTTTTGACGGAAGACGATCTGCTGGTGCGTCCGTCGATTGCCGAGCTGCTCGACAAGATGCCGACCGATCCCGGCGTCTATCTGATGAAAGACAAGCGCGGGCGGGTCATTTACGTCGGCAAAGCCAAAAACCTGCGCAACCGCGTCCGCAATTATTTCCATCGCTCGGGCGACGACAGACCGTTTGTGAAGCTGCTCGATCGGATTTTGTCCGACATCGAAACGGTGATCACCAGCAGTGAAAAAGAAGCGCTGCTGCTCGAAAACACCCTGATCAAGCAGCACAAGCCGCGGTTTAACGTCCGGCTCGTCGACGACAAAAACTACTTGGTGCTGCGGCTCGATCCGAAAGCGCGCTTTCCACGGCTCGAAGTGACGCGCAAAATCCGCGAAGACGGCGCGCGCTATTTTGGCCCGTATCACTCGGCGCGGGCGTGTCGGCAGACCCTGGAGGTGATCGGGCGGCACTTTCGGCTGCGCACCTGTACCGATCAAGTGATGAACAGCCGGCGCAGGCCGTGTCTGGAATACCAAATCAAGCGCTGCGACGCGCCGTGTGTGCTGCCGATTCCGCCGTCGCAATATGCCGAGCAGGTGCGGGACGTCGCGCTGTTTTTGGAACACAAGTCGAGCGAGCTGCTCGACAGGCTGCGCAGCCGGATGATGACAGCGTCGGACGAACTGGAATTTGAAACCGCGGCAGCGCTGCGTGATCAGCTCAAAGCGATTGAGATCACGCTCGAACGACAGCATGCGGTGGCGACCCAGTTTGTCGATCAAGATGTGGTCGGTTTCTATCGCGAAGGCGATGTACTGGAAATCGCGGTGCTGCTGATTCGGCAAGGCAAGCTCGTCGGAAGGCGGACGTTTCGCTGCACCGGCCAGGAATTTCCCGACGAGGAATCGCTTTCGAGCTTTGTCAGCCAGTATTACGACCGGCCCGGCATCGAAATCCCGGACGAAGTGCTGCTTCCTCTCGAAATCGAGGACGCCCAGGCCAAAATGGACTGGCTGCGCGAGCGCACCATCGAGCTGTTTGGGCGCGCCCGCAAAGTCGAAGTGCTCACGCCCAAGCGCGGTCCTCGTCACAGGCTGGTCGATCTGGCGAGCAAGAACGCCGCGGCGGCCTACGCGAGCCGGCGCAACCGCACCCGCGATACCGAAGCGTCGCTGCAAAAACTCCAGCGACGACTGGGGCTGAAAAAACTGCCGGCGCGCATCGAGTGTTTCGACATTTCGCACTTGCAAGGGTCGGACACCGTGGCCTCGCGGGTGGTGTTTCTCGACGGGGAACCGGCCAAACATCTGTACCGCACATTCAAAGTTCGATCGGTCGAAAACGATGACTTTGCCGCGATGTATGAAGTGGTGTCGCGCAGGTTCCGTCGCGCGCTTGGCAAAGAACCGGGGCAAACCGATGCGGGCGGCGAGGTCGGCTTTTCATCGGCACAAGTGGCGAGGCGACGATCGGCGGCGCTACTCCCCGTGAGCATTGCAAGCCCTGCGGCGGTGGTGCCACCTGCGGAAGATGCGGAAGTTCCCGATGTCGATGATCTGGAAGCCGCCGATGCCCAGGTCGAAGCCGCGCTCGGTGATGCGGATGCTTTTGCCAATGACGATGATGAGGCGCGGGCCGCTGACCCTTGGGCTTTGCCCGATCTGCTGGTGATCGATGGTGGCAAAGGTCAGCTTGCGTCGGCGCTGGCGGCGCTCAAAGACGTGGGCATCAACTGGGCGCAGCAGCTCGATGCCATTGGTCTGGCCAAAGAGCGCGAAGATCAGAGCGGCAACCGCAATCCCGACCGGGTGTTTCTGCCGCGCACCAAAGATCCGATCCGGCTGCGTGACAACACCGCAGAGCTGTTCGTGCTGTCGCGGATTCGCGATGAAGCGCATCGCTTCGCGGTGAGCTTTCACCAAAAGCTGCGGGAAAAACGGACGATTCGATCGCAGCTGCAAGAGATTCCGGGCATCGGGCCCAAGCGACAGCAGGCGCTGCTCAAGTCGCTCGGCAGTGTGCGGCGGATTCGCAGCGCGAGCCGGGACGAACTGCTGGCCGTGCCGGGGATGAGCGAAGCGGCGGTGCAAGCGGTGCTGCATTTTTTCCGCGCCGACCGGCAGGCCGATGGCCCAGCGCTGCCAGCGTCCGAGATCGCTTCGCAGATCCCCAAAAGCAGTCCGCCAGCGACGACAGATCGCCAAGAAATACGCCGCGAAACTGCGCCTGTGGCAACCCCCGATGTGATCGAAAACGCGGCTGCGGCAGAGCTGAGCGCACTTTTGACCGACGAAAGCGAAGACGATCTCGAGCGATCGGTGGCTGCCGTTATCGCGGAAGAAGCGGGTGGCAAAGGCCGCGAATTGGGCGGGTAAATTCGCAATTGGTCGGGTGGTTAACCTCTCAGCTTCGGAAGGCTTTCCCGTCGCCCACACGCAACTTAGCGGGCGCGAGCGTTTGAGGAATTGCACTGCGTTACCCTACATGCTAAGTAGCGATCCTCTTGTCGCGCTGGCGGTCCGAAATTCGCTTTGGCTTAGATTTTTTCGTCGACGCGGTGAGGGAAAAGCAGCACCTGAATCGGTAACACAACTTTTTTCAGCTCGACGGGGATGCGAGCTGAGGCGCTTGGCCTGTAGCTAGCCACTTGGGCATCCTATTGTCCGACGGCGACCTGCGGGTGCAACGGCCATATTGAGGAATGAGCAGATGATGGAGAAGTCGGAAGCAGCGGTCATTGTGGGGCGCGCCCAAACCTATGGAAGCGGGAGCCGGACGGTGAGCAAGGCCAAGCAAGCCAGTGAATCGAAGTCGACCAAAAAGCGGGCGCCGAGCAAATCGAGCAAAGCCGCCGACGCTCGGGCGAGCAAGCCGGGTCTCCAGATTCCTCGCTATTTCAGCACCGCAGGCCGCGATCCATTTGGCGAAGTCGAGTGGGAGCTGCGCAACGCCAGCATCACCGGCGAGAGCGGCAAGGTCTATTTCGAGCAAAAAGACGTCGAGTTCCCCAAGTCGTGGTCGCAGCTCGCGACGAACGTGGTGGTGCAGAAGTATTTCCGCGGCGCGATGGGCACACCGACGCGAGAGCGCTCGGTTCGTCAGCTGATTGGCCGCGTGGTGTCGACGATTACCGGCTGGGGTCTCAAAGACGGCTACTTCCGCACCGAACAGGACGCCGAAGTGTTTCGCTCCGAGCTGACCCATCTGCTCATTCATCAGAAGATGGCGTTCAATTCGCCGGTCTGGTTTAACGTCGGTGTCGAAACCGAGCCGCAGTGCTCGGCCTGCTTCATAAACAGTGTGCAGGACACGATGGACAGCATCCTGACTTTGGCCAAGACCGAAGGCATGCTGTTCAAGTTTGGATCGGGCACCGGAACCAATTTTTCGTCGATCCGCAGCTCGCGAGAGTCGCTGCAAGGCGGCGGCGGCGCATCGGGCCCGGTTTCCTTTATGAAGGGCTTCGATGCATTCGCAGGCGTCATCAAGTCGGGTGGCAAGACCCGTCGCGCCGCCAAGATGGTCATTCTGAACGCCGACCATCCCGACATCCTCGAATACATCCACTGCAAGTCCAGCGAGGAAAAGAAGGCCTGGGCGCTCATCGACGCGGGCTACGACGGCAGCTTCAATGGTGAAGCCTACAACTCGATCTTTTTCCAGAACAGCAACAACTCGGTCCGCGTGACCGACTCGTTTATGGAATCGGTGGTCCACGATCGACCGTGGCACACCCGCGCGGTGCGTGACGGATCGGTGGTCGATTCCTATCGGGCGCGGGACATTTGGCGGCAAATTGCCGAGGCTGCGCACCAGTGCGGCGATCCGGGTCTTCAGTTTGATACCACCGTCAATTCGTGGCATCCGTGCCCGAACTCCGGTCGGATCAATGCGTCGAATCCGTGCTCGGAATACATGTTCCTCGACGACAGTGCTTGCAACCTGGCGAGCCTGAACCTGCGCAAGTTCCAGTTCCCAGTCGGTCATCCGCAAGCGGGTGACTTTGACATCGAGTCGTTCGAGCGCGCGGTCGACCTGACGATTCTGGCGCAGGAAATCATCGTCGACAACGCCCGCTATCCGACCGACAAAATCGGTGAAAACAGCCACCTGTATCGGCCTCTTGGACTGGGTTATGCAAACCTGGGCGCGCTCCTCATGTCGCGGGGTCTGCCGTATGACTCCGATGCGGGTCGGGCGTATGCCGGGGCGATTACCGCCATCATGGGTGGTCGGGCGTACCGGATGTCCGCCGAGATTTCCCGCGACCACGGCGGACCGTTTGCCGGATATGAAAAAAACCGCGAGCCGTTCCTTGGCGTCATGCGCAAGCACCGCCAGCACGTCGACCACATCGACTCGGCGCTGTGCCCGTATGACCTGTTGCAAGCGGCGCGCGCGGCGTGGGATGAAGCCATCGGCATTGGCGAACACCACGGCTTCCGCAACGGCCAGTCCACCGTGCTGGCTCCGACGGGAACGATCGGCTTCATGATGGACTGCGATACCACCGGAATTGAACCGGACATCGCGCTCGTCAAGTACAAGCGGCTCGTCGGTGGCGGTCTGCTCAAGATCACAAATCAGACCGTGGGCGAAGCGCTGACCCGTCTGGGCTACGACGCGACTGCGCAGAAACAGATCACCGACTTCATCGCGACCCACGACACCATCGAAGGCGCGTCGGGCCTGCGACCCGAGCATCTGTCGGTGTTCGACTGCGCGTTCCGGGCCCAAAACGGCACCCGCTCAATCCATCCGATGGGTCACATCAAGATGATGGCGGCGGCACAGCCGTTTATCTCGGGCGCGATCAGCAAGACGGTCAATCTGCCGAGCGACGCGACGATCGAAGACATCGAAAACGCCTATATGCAGGCGTGGCAGCTTGGGCTCAAAGCGATTGCGATTTATCGCGATGGCTGCAAGCGCAGTCAGCCGCTGTCGACGTCGAAGACCGAAAAGACCCAGGGTCCGGCTGCGGCCAGCGGATCGTTTTTGCCGGTGCAGGTGCTGATCGACAAGCTGCCCACCGAAATTCAGCAGCAGCTTCGTGATGCGACCTCGCTGTCGCTGGAAGACTTCCTGCAGCACGTTGCCAGCCTGGCCAATCCGAAAGGCCAGCCGATGGCGGTGCGGCGCAAGCTTCCCGACGAGCGACGGTCGATCACCCACAAGTTCGCGATCGCTGGCCACGACGGCTACATCCACGTCGGCATGTACGACGATGGCTCGCCGGGCGAGATTTTCATTCGGATGGCGAAAGAAGGATCGACGATTTCGGGTCTTATGGACTCGTTTGCGACGGCGGTGTCGCTTGCGCTTCAGCATGGCGTGCCGCTCAAGCTGCTCGTCGACAAGTTCAGCCGCACGCGCTTTGAGCCGTCAGGCTGGACCGGCAATTCCGAAATTCCGCGCGCCAGCTCGATCATGGACTATCTGTTCCGCTGGCTCGAAGCGAAGTTTTTGCCAGAGCAGGTTCAAGGCGAACAGCTAGAGATGGATCTGCCGACGCCGGCTCCGACTGCGCAGTCGGTGGATGCGCCGAGCCCGACGCTGCCGAACTTGGGTTCGATCATCGCAGCGACGGCGGCCCGCGTGTTCCGGACCGAAACCGATGCGCCGACCTGCCACGAGTGCGGCACGATCATGGTGCGCTCGGGGGCCTGCCACAAGTGTCTCAACTGCGGCGCCACGTCCGGTTGTAGCTAAGCTTTCCGCGATTCCTGTCCGATTCCCCCACAATGGAATGTGGTCGCCACGCGGTGTGGCGGCGCGTGCGTATGGTAGTCAATATTAGTCATGTAAAATGACTCATATTCGACGACCTGCGCAGCATGCCGCGCTTCTGCTACGATAACGGTCCTTGCTTGAACGGGAGGACGACAAGGTGAGTACTGTGACGAAACCGTGGAGCCTTGACTCGGTGGTGGCGCAGCTACGGCAGGCGCGGCAAGTTCCGGCGGCAAGCCGACGCTGCTGTGGTGACAAAGAACCACTTCCCTCGCGTGAACGGCTGGTCCATGTCGTGACTTCGCTGCGCTCGGCGCTGTTTCCTGCCCACTTTGGTCCGGCGGAGCTGTCTTTGGATGCGGTCGATCATTTCGTCGGCTACACGCTCGATCGCGCGCTGCATACCCTGCGTGAACAGATTCGGCGCGGGCTCATGTTCGCAGGATCGTGCGGAGACGAAGCCTCGCTGCGGGCCGAAAAAATCACCCAGCAGTTTGCCAGTGAGCTGCCGGCGATTCACGAGCTGCTCCAGTCGGATGTGCGCGCCGCGTATGCCGGTGATCCCGCTGCAACAAGTCCCGACGAAGCGATCTTTTGTTATCCGGGGATCACGGCGATTACCCATCACCGCCTGGCGCACGCGCTGCATCGGCTTGGGGTGCCGCTCATCCCGCGGATTTTGTCGGAGATCGCCCACGCCGAAACCGGAATCGACATTCACCCTGGCGCACAGATCGGCGGCAGCTTTTTCATCGATCACGGAACGGGCGTGGTGATTGGCGAAACCAGTGTCCTGGGTGAGCGCGTGCGCATCTACCAAGGTGTAACGCTTGGCGCCAAGAGCTTTCCTGTCGATGAACATGGGAATCCCAAAAAGGGAATTCCGCGCCATCCGGTGGTGGAAGACGATGTGGTGATTTATTCCGGCGCCACCATTTTGGGACGCATCACCATCGGTCGGGGATCGAGCATCGGCGGCAATGTCTGGCTGACCCGCAGCGTGCCGCCAAACAGTCGGATCACCCAAGCGCAAGCCAGCAGCGAAGCGTTTGTCGACGGGTCCGGCATCTGATCAAAACAGCCGTTTCGTTTTTTCAAACGCTGCACCGGCCCGTCCAGATTACTTGCGCGTGATCGTCAGGCTGCCGATGGCGGCGCCTGCCGACAGACCTTTGGACACGCCGACCAAGTACAGCTCGTGATAGCTCGGATCGCTCGCCGACAGACCTTTTTTGGTCAGCTTGGTGATGTTGATGCTTTCGCCACCAGCGGTCGCACCGCGATCATTGCCGCTGTATTCCCCACCAAACGCCGCCGCATGGCGGAGTCCCAAGATCACACCGAAGCCCCACTCTGAACCGCCGCCGACCTGCGCGCCAAAGGTCACGCTCTTCAGCTCCAGTGCGACCTTGGGTTCCGACGAAGAAAGGTGCGCGAGCCCTTGTCCTTTTTTCACTTTGACCAGGAATCCGCCTTCTCCCATTTGATAGGCAAAGATTCCGGTCACAGTTGCTTCTTTGGAAAACGCGGCAATCTTTCCGCTTTCAAATGCGGTGCGCAGCCTGCCAAGTGCGATGTCGCGACGCTCGGCTGGCATTCCCAGTTCATCCCCGAGCTTGCGCGCGTGTCCCTCCATCGCGGAATACGCGCGGGTCGATACGGTTTCTGGTTCGACCGATGGCGGCTTGGCCAGCGTCGGGGAAACGGTCAGCAGCAGAGAACCGAGCACGATGAAACGGAAAGGTGAATTGCGCATGGTGAAAAGCATACATCTAGCGCGGCAGTTCGAAGTGAAAGGTGTAGAGGGATGGTGTAATCGACGGGTTTTCCATCGCTGCCGATCGCGGGACTAAACTTG
>DAORGN010000006.1:45262-57550 GCA_035340095.1 Pseudomonadota bacterium
CACGCCGCCACTTGCCAAACGACCACGAATCGTCAGCGCAAGCGACTGCGCGCTGGGAAGGGAGCTGCGCCGCATGGCCGAGCGTGCCGCCGATGAAAGCGGTGCCGATTGCTATGGTTGTTTTTGCAAGAAAGGCTGAAGCCGCTTCCGCAGCGTGGCAACGACTTGTGGTTTCTGCGCCGCGATATTTTTCTGTTGCGTCGGATCGCTGCCCAGATCGAAAAGTTCATTCAGGTTGTCGGTGAACTTGGCGTAGAGCGCGTATTCGACCCCATCGATCGTATCGACAATCACGCGCTCATTTTTGGGCCACGCCGTACAGGGCAGCATTTCGGCAATCGCCGGCAGTGGCGCCGGCAGCTTGTCGCCTTTCAAAAGGGGCAGCAGCGATTGACCGCGGAACGAAGCCGGTGCCTTGCGCCCCGACAGATCGAGCAGCGTCGGCGCCAGATCGATAAGTCGCACGCGATCGGCAATTACCCGCGGTGCGAGCCCCGCTTTTTTCGGCAGATATACGATCAGCGGAACTTTCAGCACTTCGTTATAGAGCGACTCGCCGTGGAAGTAGAGCGGCTCACCGCTGAGCTTGTGTTCGCCAAACGCTTCGCCGTGATCAGAAAACACCACGACGGCGGTGTCTTCCGAAAGCCCCGCTTCCGCCAAGGCCGCCAGCATTTTGCCGATGTGCACATCGGTGAAACTGACCTCTGCGTCGTACCGTTCCTTGATGAACTTGAAGCCTTTTCCGACGGGAAATTCCGGATGATCCATGTACGTGCTGTGCGGTCCAAACAGATGCGTCCACAGCACAAACTTGCGATCCGGCTTGGACTCTTTGCCGATCGCTTTGATTTTTGCCACCACCTGCGCCGTGATTCGCGGTTCCGGAATGTCGCTGTTTGAGTCGTGCAGGTTCGTCGCTGCGTCGTTTTTGTATTCATCAAAGCCCAGGTGGAGCCCGGTTTTCCGATCCAGATAGAAGTGAGAAAAAATTCCCACCGTATGCAGCCCCGCCGACTTGAATTCGGTAAACAGCGTCGGATCTTTTCCGGTCAGCGGCGAAAAATTGAGCGACTGTTTCACGAAGTGAACATCCGACGGCAGCCGTCCGGTCAAAAACGATGGGAAGCTGCGTGGCGTGTTCGGGGCTTGGGCATAGGCGTTGCCAAACTGGAATCCTTCGGCTGCGAGCTTGGCCAGCGTCGGTGTGGTCTTGGGATGTATCCGATCGGCACGCAGCGTATCGACCGTGATCACCAGCCAGTTGCCATTCCACACTGCGGCGGACTTTGCAGCCGGTTCGGGTATGACCGGCGTGTTGGTCTGCGCAGGTTCAGGTGGCGCCGGCGCTTCCACGATCTTTTCCGCATCGGCGCCATCGCAGTCTTCATCGATTCCATTTCCCGGTTCGTCATCGGCACCGGGATGAACGCTTGCATCATGATCGTTGCAGTCGCCACCCCCGAGCCGTCCCGCGTATCCATCATGATCGCGATCGAAAAAGCGCCGCACAAGAAGCAGCAGCGGTCGGCCTGCCGCGGTTTCTTCGGCAATCAGCGCGAGCGAGCGTGGCTCACTGCCGAACTTCTGCACCGACGCAAAAAAGCTCACGATGATGAGCAAAAGCGCGCCCATTCCGACAAGCTGCGGACGCGGCAGGCGCGCAAGCGAAGTCGCCAAAATCAACAGCGCCACGCTCCACACCGCCAACACTTTCCATGGGCCAAAGTGGATGATGCGCCAGTCGACAGACAGGATCGCCAGCGCAATCACCAGCACCGCCGCCAGCATCGACAGACCGCACAGCCACAGCACCCGCGGACGCGGCAAAAGCCAGCCGACGATTTGATGGGTGATGCGATACAGCGGCACCGAAAACGGCAAAAGCAGCACCAGCGTCGCCAGCGAGACCAGCGCGGAAGACAGTGCGCCGTTGCGTTTGTTGGCCATTTCAAGCGCCGCTGTTTTGACGTAACCGTATAGGACTGTCGCGTCGACCAGCAGCACCACACAGAGCGCGAGCAAGAGGGCGGCGATTTTGCGATCTTCGCTCTCCTGTTCGCGCAGCGTGCTCATCGCGTGGCGGACGTATTGGGGTCCAAACACTGCGGCAAGCGAACTGGAGAGCCACTGCAAAAGTCCACCCATCACGAGCGCGGGCACACCGACGAGACCAATCGAGCAGAGCAGTGCTTTTGCGAGTGCATCGCCTGGAACCGGGGTCGATGAAGAAGATGCGGCCAAAAGGACATCTCCGCTGCCGACCAAAACCGCAGCGATAAGTGCAGCCGAAAAGAAGGCCAGCGGTCTTGGATTCGCGACGCTGGCAGGGGATGGGGAGGATGTGCTCTCAGTTGCCATGGAAGTCTCTGAAACTACGTGAAGCAGCGGGCCTGCGCAATCGAGGTGCACGCTTCCCATAGATAGTACTTGCGAATTATCAGACCAAACGGTAGCCTCGCGGTGGTAAAGCTAGTTCGGTTCGTGGTCCGTGAAAAAGGTTCTGCAACATTTGGCGCTGGATCTCCTGTCGATGTCTCGACTGCCTGTGCCGCCTTGGGAACGTCGACACCGCTAGACTTGTTACCGGTTCGAACTGCAACATCGAAGGAGAGTCAGAATGGGCACCAAACTGTATGTCGGCAACCTCTCGTACAGCACCACGAGTGAGCAGCTTGGCGAGATGTTCCACGCTTTCGGCGCGGTCCGCAGCGCTCAGGTCATCGAAGATCGGATGACCGGACGCAGCAAGGGCTTCGGCTTCGTCGAGATGGAGACCGACGCAGAGGCTCAGGCCGCAATCAACGGTCTAAATGGCCAGGTCAAGGGTGGTCGCCCGCTGACCGTGAATGAAGCGCGTCCTCGTGAAGAGGGTGGCCGTGGCGGCGGCGGTGGCCGTCCCGGTGGCGGTGGATTCGGTGGCGAGCGTCGCGGTGGCGGCGGTCGTGGTCCGCGTCCGTCGTACTAGTTCATCCGTTTCGTACTGACGCTCGCGTCAGACGAACAAATGCTTGGTTTTTTCCTCCGCATGTCGGGGGAAGGGGCCAAGCATTTTTTTTGCTTTTGGGGACTGGAGCTGGCCGGCAGGACTCGTCAGCGTGCTTGTCCTGTCGTTGCGCTTATTCGCAGCGGACGGATTCCATCATCTTGTGGATGATCTCGGCGGCGCTCTGCGGGGTTTTTTCGTTCAAGATCGATCCAAACCGGCGGAGCACGACGACTTGGTGCGGCCTGACTTCCTTGGCCGCTTCCATCAGATAAAAGTGACGGTGCATGCGCTCGAAGCGCTCTTTCGCTTTGCGAAACTCGAGCTGCTGGTCTTTGAGCTTTTCGGTCGCTTGCCGCTCGGCGCGACGGAACGCATCGCGTTCGGACTGGCTGCGGAAGTCATCAATGCCGACCCAGATCCATGGGCTTAGGGTGTTGGACGGAATCCCAAACGTGGGCAGCTCCGCGATGATGTCACCGGGACGTAGCTCGCTGCGCGGAACTTGTCGTGCGTTGACCTGTCCGACGCCGTGTGGCGATGGAATGTACGAAAGCCGCACCTGCCAGCCGTCTTTGCTTCCTTCGCTTAAAGTCTGCTGCTTGTCTTTGAGCGCGTCGATGTCACTTGGGATCGCATAGTCGAACAGGAACGCCAGCCGCCCGTGCACAAGCCGATGGGTGACGTCGGCGAAACACTCCTTGATGAAGGCTTCGGCTGTGTCACCGGGGGGCAGATCGTAAAACTCCGCCCAGACTTCTCCGTCGGTGGCATCGTTGCAAGTGGCCAGCTCGGCTTGGCGACCACGGAACGTGAATGGATCGTAACTTTTGATCCGACCGGCAGATCCGGACGGAAACTGCACAGTGCAGCGGAATGTCGACGCCGTATAGTCTTTTTGGTTGCGCAGCTTTTCGTAACGAGCGCGCTGCGCGTCTGCTTCGGCGCGGGTCTTTGAACGCTGCACCAGCACGAACATCACGACTGCCACCGCCACAGCGATTCCAATCCACAGCGTCATCGATTTGCCTTGCGTCTTTCCGTTCCGTGCGGAGCTGGTCATGTCTTCTCTCCTCGACGAGCGGAGCTACAGTTTGGCCACAGGGTTGGGGCCCGGATTTAGCTTGTGCCAAGCGCCAAGTACGGGCGTGGCAGCCACACAATCCGCTCGCCGATGCCGACCAGTCCATCGGTCGAAACCCCGAGCGTGTCACCTTCTTCGAGCAGCTCGAAACAAGCCCACGGCACACCCGGGGAAAGCGAAGATGCGATGTCGAAATAGCCGCGCGGAAAAGCTGCGGCCCGAGGGTGATTGGTCACAAAATCTTCTGGTACGGCGACGTGAATTCGGACGGTGCTGTGGCGCGGATTCCAGCTTGGCGCAAAGGGCTTTTGCCACATCGCTTCGTAAAATGTCTTCGCTTGGCGCGCCGCGCTTTCGACAAACACCTGCGCATAGTCGTCGATGCTGGGCCGCAGGGAACGCAGAAAAGGCAGCCGCAGCTCTTCGCGTGAGGGATCGACCAGCACTACAAGTCGCTGTTTCAGATCATCGGCAAAATCGACCAGCAGCGGGGGAGGGGAGTCGAGGCGGGCAGACGGCGAGCCACTCATGGGCTCTATGTTAATGGCTCAGGTAGTCGAAGACATCCTGATCGGTGCGGCCTTCGGGCGCGTCGGGGAAAAAGTCATGCTGCGAGGTCTGGGCCACAATCTGATCGCGGTGATCGGGCCCTTGCAGCGGCGAGTGATGTTCGTTTATCTCGCGCTCGCGGGCATCGGACTGGGCCTGGGCCTGCTTTTGCTCTTGGCGTTCTTCCCGTGCCTTTTGCTGTTCCAGCTTCTGCTGCTGTCGGCGGAGCGCTTTTTGGGTCGCTTTGTCGTACTCGGGCTCGGTGGCTTGGCCAGTGCCCGTCGCAGCGCTTTCCGGGGCGGCCTGTCCCGTCGTGCCACCCGTCGCTGCGGTTTCAGGCCTGAGCGGACCGTACAGTCCTTCCAGGCGCTCGCGCAGGGCCAGTTTTTTGTCGACCAGCTCGCCTTCCCCTTCGGGCGCGTCTTTGCCTTGCCAGTTTTTCCACATCCGACGCAGCGTTTCTTTTTCCAGCTTGGCTTGGTCTGCGCGGTGTTCGGCATCGACGCCCGCGACACCGCCTTGGACGCCTTTCATTCCGCCGGTCAGCATGCTGTTGAAGATGGCAAGCCCCTTGTCTTGCTTGCCTTCGTTTGCGGGCGTAAATGCATCGACCGTGCCGTCGAGCAGCCCGCCGAACATGCCGCTTATGCCGCCCTTGGCACCGCCGACTTTGTACTTGTCTTCCATCGTCACCAGGCTAGATCCCCAGTCCGATGGCTTGGTTCCTTCTTTGATCTGCTCTGCACCGACGAGCGAACGAATCTTGTTTTCGACCAGTCGGTTGGACATCACGCCGTCTTTGACACCGCCGGCAACGTCTTTGGCCCACTTGCCTTCGTTGAACTTGTCTTCGCCGTGCTGCATCAAGCTGTTAAGGAAGTTGCCGCCGCTCCAGGTGTTGCCGTCCTTGAGCGTGTCCATCGCGGTGTCCATCGCGTAGTTTTTCGCCGCTTTGCCGACGCCGCCCTTCAGCCCGTTGAGGATCGACTCGCCCATGCTGAAGTCTTTGTCGTTGGCCGCCGGATCGCCAAAGCCCGGAATTTTTTGCATCCACATCATGCCGGGGTGTTCTTTGGCGAAGTCTTTGTTGGCCAGCGTCGACGGCAGCGAACCCATAAGTCCACCGAACGCGCCTTTGCCAAACCCGAGCAGACCGTCTTTGGCCATGTTGCCAAACACGTCGCCGGCGCCACCTTCCCAGTTTTTGCGGTTCGTCGCTGCCGATGCCATGCCGCCCATGCCTCCCTCGAGGCCTTTGGACAGCACGCTCATCTTCATTTTTTCGATCGCGCTCAGCTCGCCCGCGGCTTTGGTCGGGTCGATCTTCAGCACGTTGCGCATGAAGGCGTCCATTTTGGCGCCTTGCATGAGCTGACCGATGCCCGCCGTCGCCATGCCGCCGGCCATGCTAAAGCCGGTGTCGACCAGATCGCTCTTGAGCTCGTCGCCGCCGTAGCCGCCGCCTTTGACGAGCGCTTTGGTTCCCATCATCGCCGCGCCGCTGCCACCAGCGACGAGTGCCGCGGCCAGGATTGGAGAACCAGCCCCGGCTGTCGCAATCGTCAGCGCCACACCTGCCGTCACACTGGCGACCGTGCCCGCCGCGTTGGCGATCGAGTCGGTTCGTTCTTGTACCGCTTTGGCGTCGATCTTGTTCCAGTCGGCAAGCTGGTTGATTTCAGCAAACTCGGCCTGATCGACTTTTCCGTCGCCCGCTTTCGCCTTGTCATACGTCGAGTTCAGCCGCTGATTTTGCCGATCGAGGTCTTTGCCTGCTTCGCCGCCGAACGTGTCGACGAAGAAATTGCGGATGCCGTTGCCGCGCTGGTGCTTGTAGCGTTCATTGGCCTGCGCAACCATGTCCTCGGGGGTGGTTGGCTTGCCCTTCAGGCTCATCTGAATTTCGAAACCGGCGTCGCCGCCCGTTCGCGACGTCAGCTCCTTTTCCATGTCTTTGCCGGTCAGCTCTGCGTATTTGACCTTCAGCTTTTCGATGTCGTCTTTCGACTTGCCTTCGAGGATCGAATTGATCTTCTTATCGTCGGTGAACATGCCAAACAGGCCGGTGTTCATCGACATTTTGATCGCCAGCTCGTCGGACACTTTGCCCGATTCAGCCAGCTGCTGCGCTTTGGCCAGGTCGTCGTCTTTGAGCGTGCCTTTGAGCTTGGCGTCGAGCGCGTTGTAGTTGGCATCGCCCTTTTTGTCTGCGGGCGTCATCGTCGCGTTGTATGCGTCGCGAATCGCTCTGCATTCCTCGGGCGACTTGCCTTCAAACTGTTTGTTCAGCCGCTCTTTGTCAGGGCCACCGAGGCCGATGAACGCAAACATGCCCTGCGGTTTGCTTGCCGCTTCGATCTGATACGCCGCCGCGACATCCGGTTTTCCATCGAGAAGCGCCTGTGCGGCCTTTTTGTCTTCGTCCTTGAGCTTGTCGCCGACCATCGCGCCCAGGTCTTGGCCGTTGCTGATCTGTTTGTAGGCGTCAGAAACGGCTTTGCGCTCTTCTTCGGTTTTGCACGACGCCAGCGTGTCCAAAATCTTGTTTTTGTCGGTGCTGGCGCCAAACCATCCGCTGTGCGTCGCCATTTTCAGGTCGGCTGCCATTTCGGACGCTTTGTCGCCGGTGGCCTGCGCCTGAACCTTCTTTAGTTCGTCGCCGCTGTAGTATTTTTGCAAATACCCGTCGACGTTAAAGCCCTGCTTTTGCAGCTCGGCGCGCGTCGCTGGGTCCATTCCTTTGAAGATTTTTTCGACGGCAGCTTTGTCCGCATGCTGACCGCCAATCCCGAGGAAGTTGTCCTTTTCGGCATTTTGCAGACCGGCAATCGCCGCTTTCGCTTTGCTGGCCGGATCTTTGGAATCCTGCGAAATCAGCGCTTGGTATTCGGCTTTGTCCTTGCCGCTCAGCGAACCACCGAGAGAGCTGTCGAGGTCGGTGCCATAGTGGCTCTTGTATTCGGCTTTGATCGCGGCGATTTCTTCGGGCGTGCGACCGCGCAGGATTTGCAGCGTGCTCGCCGGGCTGGCAAACCAGTGACCGTCGGTCTCTTTGCGGATGTCAGCGGCAAGCTGCGAAATTTCTTTCGGATCGGGGGCTTTGGGCGCTGCCGGTTGGGCTGCGGGCTGGCCGTTAGGTGCCGTCGCGTTTTGCCCGGTCTGTGCCGTTGCCGGAGCTTGGTTTTGCCCAGGCCCAGTCGTCGTGGGCGATGGTCCCGTTTGTGGCCCGGCTGGCGTTGGCGTGGCGGTGGGGGCCGGTGACGGAGCTGCTCCAGGACCTGGTTTTCCCGTGTCCCCGAACATGCCCGCAAACGGATTCCATATGGACCACTTGGGGGATGCGGCAGGGCTGGGATTTTGCGCAACCGGACTGGCTGTGGGCACCGGAGGCGGCGTCGCACTGGCGGCGGGCGTCGGTGTCTTGGCCGGCGCGGCAAAGGGTTGTGGGGCAGGGGTTTGGGTTTGCGCGGGACGTTTGTCTTGGGCTGGCTCGCTCACGACAAACTTATCGGCTGCAGCAGTCCCCGGTTGCGGTCAGAAACCCTGCGGTCTAATGGTCGCCGTAAGCCTTTTCGCCCGCAGTGATGGCGACGGGGATGTGATTTTTCTGCGATGGCATCGGGCAGTGGAAATAGGGCGAATACGCGCAGAGCGGATTCCACGCCTGATTGAAGTCGAGGATCGCGGTGTCGGACGGATCGAGATCCGCCAACAGAAAACGTCCGGCGCCGTAACTTCCCGACGGCTTGCCGCTCGTCTTGTCACGAAAAATCAGAAACAGCGTCTTTCCACCCGGCGTTTCCAGATACGCTTCGAGCGTGCAGTCGCGCCGCTGTTCGCCATCGGGCAGTGAAAAGTGGAGATCACCGACGGAAATCAGCTCTTGCGGCTCGCCACGCGACGCCAGCACTTTGACCGGATGGGGGGCGGTGCGAAAGAGCTTGGCTTCGACGACAAATGCTTCATCGTCGGGGTAATCATGCAGACCGCTGTATGTCCGCTTTGCCTCGGCTTGGTCGGAATAAATCCCAAAGCCAGGGTCATCGAGCGAGCCCGTCAGCAAAAGCTGGGTCTGGCCGAGCGTTAGCACATCGCCTTTGCGCAGCGTCGCGCGGTTTGCCGGCTGCCCATTGTAAAGCACGGTTTCCGTCGCGGAAAACGTCACTTCGCTGCCCAAGCGGGACACGACAAGCTGGCCGCCAAAGCCACTGCGCAGACTGGCAAAAAGGTGCAGCGGCGACGAGACCTCGAGTCCCACAGGATGTTGGCCAATCGGAATGTGCTGATAGTCGACTCGCGCGAGCGGACTTAGCGCGCTGCGCATCCGGGCATCTTGGCCGCGACGGAAGTTTTGGCGTTTTTCAGCAGCGGTACGGAGTTTTTCCGGCGAAAGGGCGGGCGACACGGGGCTATTTTGACTTTGGTTTGGTTTCGATGTGCAGCCAAAAAGCGCAAGCCCTGTAACCAGCCGCGCCATCCACTTGCGTCGAGAAAGCCGCATGGAAAGGGTCTATTCGCTCTTGCCTTCTTCGGTGATGGTCACTTTGACAATCGAGTTGACCGGGATGTAGTAAAGCCGACCGCTGCCGTGGCGCAGGATAAGCTGCTGCTCGGGGACGTATTCGAAGTACGTGCCAAGGAGGCGCGAGCCGGTGTCAAGGTGGACCAAAAGCTCGCCGGTGAGCGGAATCGGCGACGAGACCCCTGGCGCAAGCGGTGCGGTGATGCGCTGGATGTCGCTCCACAAAAGTCGCCGGGTTTCGCCGCTGCCGAGTCGAATCGTCGTGTGCATGCCCTGGACCGATTCGACCAAGTCACCGCGCAGGGTTTTGCCGTCGCGTAGCACCACTGTTCGTTCCGGCGAGCCGACATGGGACGTATCGCCTTTTCGACGGGCGGGAGAGATCCGCTTGGCTTCGTTCCAGGTGATGCGGCGAAGGTTTCCATCGCCAAGCTTGAGCACCAGGTGGCTGCCGACTTCGTATTCCATCACTTCGCCGTGATAGGTGATGTTGTCGCGGGTGGTGACGGTGCGTTCCATTCCTGATCCGACGAGCGGCGTCGAGGGTGCGACCGGCGGCGCTGCGGCAGGCGGTGGGCTCGATGGTGGAACGCTGCTCGGCGGCAGGCTTGCCGATGGGGGCGGGCTCGACGGCGGACTTGGGCTGCTCGGCGGTGGCGCTGGGCTTGGCGACGGGGCAGCAGCGGGCGCTTTGGCTTTCGGGGGCGAGACTTGATCGATCTCATCCCAGGCGATGCGCTTGCTTTCGCCGCTCGACAGCTTCAGCGTGATGTGGGAACTGATGACGTACTCGAGCACTTCGCCACGGTACATGCTGCCGTCTTTGGTGATGACGGTGCGCTCGACTGGGCCTTGGGCGGACTGGGCCCAAGCCGGGCCGACCGGCACAAAAGCAGAGGCCACGGTCCATGAAAGCAGGCCACACAGGGCCAACACACGTCGCTGCATCGCAGAACTCCTCTTTTCCATCATAGCAAAGCCGGATGCAGCGCCGCTACCGCGCGATCGGCTTCCCTATGGCAAAAGAGGCAGACGCACTTTCGGTTTGGAAGGACGGAGCCTGGCCCAGACTGCGCGCGGCGAATACGTTCGAAGTACACCACCGAGAGCAAACGCGACAAGCTGCCAGCGTGACATCAGGGAAAAGCGACCCAGTTCACAGCCGGCACACGGCTTGGGGAGGACTCCGCTTGCCAGCTCCTCTGCCAGTTTCTGTCTTGCCGCCAAAATGCTATCCATCCCGTCGCTGCCGATCACTCCCAACCGCTGATTTTCGGTGTCTTTCACCATGCAGCATGCGGTGGCGATTCCTTGATGGTTCACATACAGCCCATCCGTAAGCCACGGACAGCGCCGCTTGCCTGGCTGAAAACCCGCGAGCAGCTCGTCGTAAAAGCTCTTGATTCCCAGCTTGTCCTTTGCCGCTTGGATGTTCCGTAGCTGGCGGTGCATCCGGAAACGGACCCACAAATCATCGACTTCGGAATCGGACAGAACCTGGCGCTGCAATCCTTCCGGATAGTTCTTTTGATAGAGCGGCATCGTCGATAGCGGCTGCACGGTGAGTCCGCCATCAAGACCCAGTTTTTTGTAAAGCGAGAGAATCTGGGAAAAGTGATCTTGGGTGTCGCGCAGCACGGTGACAGACAGTCCGACAAGCGGCTTTGGCTGATTCTGTTTCCGTCGCGCTTCCATCAAATTGGACAGACCGGCGATGACTTTTTCCAGCTTGCCACCGCGAATCTGACGGAAGGTCTCTGGGTCGGCAGATTCCATCGAAACAGATACTTTTTCGATTCCCAAAGACACCAGCTCTTCGGCGGTACTTTCGCTCATCAGACTTCCGTTTGATATGAGCGACACTTTGATGTTTTTTGCGCGCAGCGCCCGCACCATGTCGAAAAATCGCGGATGCAGAAGCGACTCTCCTTCACCTTGGAGTTCGACATGTTCGACGGAAGGATGCGCGGCTAGGAGTGTCTCAAATCGCTCGAACGGAAGGTCGGCTTGCTCCATGTAGCGACCGCAGCAGAAACCGCAGGTGAAGTTACAGCGTGTGGTCGGTTCAATCTGTAGGAAGCGAACGGAGTGCACTTTGTGACGATAGCAGCAGCCAGCAAGCTGTGGCGCAAATATCTATCTGTGCAGCGGACTCCCTTCCGTGCGGAAAAGGAATCGCTTACTGATACTCGGGGGATTCGTTGCGAACGAGCGGGCGTTCATCGCTTGAGCGGTTGAAACCAAACTGGGTGTTGTACGTCGTCTTGTCGAGTGAGCAGCGGGGGCCATTGTTTGCGGCGAGCCGGCTCGGACAGACACGCTGAATGTAGGCGAGATCGGTTTCGCCGTAGATGGTGTTGGCCTGGAGCCAGCGGGTGTGACGGATGCAGGACGCCCCGTCGGCTCCCCACTCTGCTTCCACTTCCCAGCCGGGGTTTGAGCTCTTCTGGATGCCGATTTGGTCGTAGACGTTGATGATGGTGCCGTTGCGGGTATGTGAGACGCCATCGCCGCAGTAGTCGGCACGGACCAAGCGGACACAGGCTCTGTGCCAGTCGGACAGCTTGCGCGTCTTGCAGGAGTTGTTGCGGCATTCCTGCGCGGTGGTCCAAGGCTTATAGCCCCAGCGCACGCACTTGCCGATTGCAGCGTTTACGCAGCCAAAGGTAAAGCTGTCGTCTTCATCGACGTAGCTTGCCGCTTTGTCCCAATATCCAGACACGACGACCGCGGGGATGGGCACGCCGTTTGCCGTACCGCAAAGCGACATCGGACCATTGTCGGACAGCACGGCGACCGAATAGAGGACCGTTCCATCGGCATCGATTTTCACGTCGTCGATGCGCAGGGGAACGCTGGTGCCGTTTAGCAACGTGCCACCGAGTCTGGCTCCGACCAGGTCGCTGCCTCGGTAGGTTCGGTCTTCAGCCCGTGCCACCAGTGTCGCACTGTCGATGGCTGCGTCCTCCAGCGTCTGGTTGCCCAGCGTGATGTTGGAAAACGAGACCTTGCCCAAGTCGACCAGGCGATCGTTGACCGAGGCGAGCCGTGGTGCGGTCGTCGAGCTGCTGTTGAGGGTGAGACCGTTGAGGGTGAGACCGTTGAGGGTGAGACCGTTGAGCGTCAGACCATTGAGCGTCAGACCGT
>DAORGN010000007.1:0-53605 GCA_035340095.1 Pseudomonadota bacterium
GTGCCTGCGGCCAATCCCGCGGCTGTGCCGAAACCGGTCGTGCCGGCTGCTCCTGTCGCGGCGCAACCGAAACCAGCCACTGCGCCAGCGATACCAGGTCTGGGGACGGCCAAGCCGGCGACGCCTGTGACGGCAGCTCCGACCGCGGCTCCGCGTCCGGTGGCTCCCGCGCCGATGCCCGCTGCGCCCCGTCCTGCCAACAATCCTGCGCAGCCGCAGTAGCGATCCTGCCGTGCCGGCACTTCCCCGTCGGCTGCCGTTCGTGAAGATGAACGGCCTTGGCAACGACTTCCTCGTCGTTGATCTCCGAAAACATCCCGATTGGGAACCTGTCCTGGCCCAGCCTCTGCTGGTCCGTCGCATCTGCGATCGCCATCGCGGCGTCGGATCGGATGGAATCTTGGCTGTGGGACCGGCGCAGTCGGCAGCATCCGTCGCTGCCATGCGTGTTCACAACGCCGACGGAAGCATCGCCGAGATGTGCGGCAATGGCCTGCGCTGCGTCGCCCGTTATCTGTTCGAACAGGATGAAAAGCGGTTTTCCCAGCTTGATCCACCGTCGCTGACAGTTGACACCGGGGCTGGCGCTCTGCTCTGTCAGTTTGCGCTGTCTTTGGATGGCGTCGTGCAACAGGTGGAAATCGAGATGGGGCAACCGAAGCTGCTTTCGCCGGCTCCCGCTTCACTTTCCGTCGGCAAGTCCGAGCTTGCGCTCACGCTTGTGTCGATGGGAAATCCCCATGCGGTTGCGTTTTGCGACCCGGCCCTGACGTATTCACAGCTTTTGGCGCAGGCAACGGAACAAGGACCGCTCGTGGAGATGCACCCACTTTTTCCCCAGCGCACCAACGTCGAGTTTGTGAACGTGCAGGGTGGGGCGGCGCACCTGGATGTTGTGGTGTGGGAACGGGGCTGCGGCGTGACCCAGGCGTGTGGAACGGGGGCGTGTGCTGCGGTGGTGGCGGCTTGTTTGCGTGGACTTGTGCCGCTCAAGACGCCATGCACCGTGCGTCTGCCGGGGGGGCTTCTGACGGTGACGGTTGCAGCAGATTACACGTCGGTTCGCATGCGCGGTGAAGCCGAGACAGTATTCTGTGGCGAAGTCATCACATCGTCGATAATGGCCTAAGATGGTGCCACTCAGTGATGGTTCGGCATATCCGACGCTTGCGCCGCTTGGGCCCGATGAAAAAGCCCGATTTTGTGGTCGCGCGCGCAAAGTGCAGCGACTGCGTGAGCTGCTCGATGCCAGGCAGATTGTGTCGCTGCTCGGGCAGTGTGGGGTCGGCAAGACGTCGCTTGTGCGGGCCGGCCTGATTGCGGCGCTGCGGGCCGAGCACGACGACAGCTTGGCGATTGTCCAGATCGTCCATCCAGGGCTTGATCCGTTTGCTGAGCTTGACGCGCAAGGTCTCGTTGATTCGGCGAATGACTTGGTGCTCGCGTTGCGCAGCATTGCGCAGTCTGGCAAGCGGGTGCTGCTCGTCTGCGATCACCTTGAGGAGCTGCTTTTTGCCGAGCCTTACGCGCGGCAGAGCTTCCTGGCGCAGCTGGAGTCGCTCGGGGCTGCCATCGACGGCGGACTTCGTGTTCAGCTACTGCTCGTCGCAAACGGAGACGCTCTTTCTGGACTGTCGGTGGTGGCCAAGGGACTTGGGGCGCTGCTCGAACGGCAGACGATGTGGCTGTCACCGCTGCTTGACGTCAGCGAGTGGACGGACATGGTGCGCGGGCCGGCGCGGGAGATGGGCCTGCGCATCGAAGACGGCTTGATTCAAGCGCTGGGCAAAGACATCGAGTCGTATTCGGCGGCGCTTCAGAGCGGCCAGCGCAGTGGCGCGGTGCTGCCTCTGCTTGTTGCGGTGATGCAGCGAACCGAGCAGGTGGCGAGACTGAGTCCAACGCCGCGGGTGCTGTCCGCCGAAGACTATCAGTCCGCGGGCGGTCTGTGGCGATCACTGCCCGACATCGCGGAGTCGAGCTGGCGCAGTCAGCCGCCGGCGCTCCAGTTCATTCAGCGGCGCATGCTGCTTTTGCTGCTGCATCGCTACCACCTGGCCGAAGGTGAAGTTCTGTTTTCGCGTCCTCGTCGACGCACCGAGCTTTTGGCGCTGGTCAGTCCCGATCGGGGCGAAGACAGCAGCGCGGCCCGTGATGTCGAAGCGCTGAGTCGATTGCTCGCATCGACGCTGGCCCGCGAAACGGCAGGCAGCGATGTGATCGAGCTGGCCAGTCCGATCTTGTTGTCGGTGTGGCCGGAACTTACCCGCTGGCCCGAAGACGAGCGTCGGTTTGAGCAGTGGCACGGTGAGCTTTTGGCGATGGCATCGCGCGAAGGGAGCCTGACCGGAGTTGGTCCCGTGAGCGTGCCGATGAGCCAACCCGCGCAGCCGATAGGGGGTCATCGGCTTGCCGAAGCTGAGCGCTATCTGGCCGAGCGACCAGCGCAGATCGATCTGCGCGTGGCCCGTCTGGTCAAAACCAGTCTTCAGGCGCAGGTCCGTCGCGTACCCGTGCCATCGCCAGTTCCGCCGCGGCGTCGACTTCTGCCGTGGGCGATGGTTGGTCTTTTGTTTTTGCTCCTGGTTGGCTTGCTGGCGGAGCGGCAGCGGCTTCAGATTTTGTCGTCGCAGCACGCCGACGCGATCGCAGCGGAGCAAGGGGCTCGCGCCGCGCTTTTGGTGCAGCAGCCAGGCCAAGACGGAGCCGCACTGGCGCTTGCGATCTTGTCGACTGCGCCGGCGCTGCGCAACGGGCGGCCTGTTCCGACGCCGGCCAAAGAAGGGCTGATGCTGACATACGGGACGGCGAAAAACTCGCTGCCGCTGTATGGACACACCGATCGGATCGAGCTGGTCGCGTTTGATCCGACGGGTGAGCTGCTTCTGACCGGGAGCTTGGATCAGACGGCGCGGCTGTGGAATGCGCGGACCGGGCGACCGCTGCGGGTGCTGACGGACCACGGCGGGCTTTTGACGACGGCGGTGTTTTCACCCGACGGTCGACGGGTGTTGACAGCGAGCACCGACGGGCTGGGTCGGCTTTGGGAAGTGGAAACCGGGGAACTGAAAGTGACGCTGCGCGGCCACACCGAGCCGCTCGAGATGGGCGCTTTTTCGGCGAGCGGGGATCGGATTGTCACGGCGGGTCAAGATCACACGGTTCGGATCTGGGACGCAGCGACGGGCGTGGAGCTGCGCTGTCTTCGTGGCCACAGCGAGCGCGTGCCGATGGCTGCGTTTGTGCCGTCGGGAAACTTGGTGGTTTCGGGAAGCTTCGATCAGACGGTGCGGCTGTGGGATATTTCGACGGGGACGGAGCTACGGACGTTTCGCGGCCATCGTCATCGAGTAAACCTCGTGGTGGTTTCATCCGACGGACGGCGAGCGGCCACGGGAAGCTGGGATGGCACGGTGCGGCTGTGGCCGATCGAAGCGGGATCGACGCTGCCGCCAAGTGGCATCGAGATGATGCAAGGCACGCCGCTGCACGCGCTGCAGTTTTCTCCCGACGGAGGACTGTTGGCGAGTGCGGGGGCCGACGGGGTGGTCAACCTGTGGGACGGGCGATCTGGCGAGCCGCGTGGTACGCTCCACGGTCACGTTGGGATCGTCGACGCACTGAGCTTTACCAGCGACGGCAAATATCTGGTGACGGCAGGCCATGATCGGATCGTGCGGCTGTGGGACGTGGCAAGTCGGCTCGAAATCGCGGTGCTGCGCGGGCATTCGGGGCCGATTTACGGCGTTGCGGTGGCGCTCAAAGGGGGAAAGGTCGCGACGGCAAGCCACGACCGGACGGCGCGAATTTGGGACGTGCGATCGGGTCAGCCGCTGCTGGTGCTGTCGGGGCACAGTCGATACATCGCCGCGTCGGCATTTTCCCCGGATGGGACGCGGATTGCGACGGCGAGTCATGACCATACCGCCAAGCTGTGGAAGTGGCCGAGCGGCGAACCGGTGGCGACGCTGATTGGGCATGAACATGTCATCCACGGCGTGGCATTTTCGTCGGATGGGATGCGGATTGCGACCGCGAGTTCCGACGGCACGGTGCGGGTCTGGGACGGGCAGTCGGGACGCCGGCTCGCGCTCTTGAAAGGGCACAAAGGGATCGTTCAGACGGTGGTGTTTGCGCCGGACGGTCATCGCTTGCTGAGCGGTGGTTCCGACGAAACACTGCGGCTGTGGGACACCGAGCGCGAGCTGCTTTTGCGGACAGAATCGGGCCATCACGGCAGTTTGATGCAGGCGACGTTTTCGGCGGACGGTCGTTATGTGGCCACCGTCGGTTCAGAAGGCGAAACCGTGATCCGCGATGGCACGACGCTGGCGGTTGTCCGCGTGCTTCCGACGAGCGGACAGGTTGTAAGCTCCGCGATCTTTTTGCGCACGCCGCTCGGACTGAGCCTGCTGACGGCGGCGGAGCGCGTGGTCAGCAAGTGGGATGTCGAAACTGGACAACAGAAAGTGCTGCTCTCGCTTCCCAATCCGGTGCAGATGGCGGTGCTGTCGCCAAGCGGTGAGCATCTGCTCGTCGTCGGGACGGACAACTCGCTTTTGCTGTGGGACATGGCGGCGGAAATGCCGCTGATGCGCTGGCCGAGCATGCCGTTCGAGCTGTCCGACGCCAACTTTGCCGCGCCCGACGGTCACTATTTTTTGCTGAGTACTGCTGACGGGAAGACGCTGGTGTATCCGGACGAATACCGCAGCAATTTGTCGGGAACGCTGACCGATGCGTGCAATCTCTTGCGCTACCAGCCCGACTTCAAGGCGGTCGCGAGCTACTGTCCGTAAACAGCGGCTGCCGACGAGCTCGCAGCGATCTTTTGCGGTTTTTTAGCCCGACGGTTTGCCGGGGTTTACAAACGATCCGCCCCAGTTTTTCGACAGATACTCGACGAGCGCTTCCCACTCGGCCCGGGTTCGGGTGGCCGGGAACGGCTCGGGACGGATTGGCTCGGTGATGCTCTTGACGATCTCGACGGTGCTGCCGTCGGTGATCTTGCCAAGATAAAACGGCTTATAGCAGTGGTGGTTGCCCGGATCGATGCGGGTTTTGCCACCGGGAGCCTCGAAGGCTTGACCGGCCAGGCGCTCGCGGATTCGGGCGACATCATCGGTGCCTGCTGCTTGGACCGCTTGCGCCCACAGATAGACGCTGGCGTATGCGGCATCCATCGACGCACCCGTGACGCGATAATCCCCATATTTGCGACGGATGTTCGATACGAATGCCTGGTTTTGCGGCGTCCTCAGCGAATGGAAGTGGCTCGCCGCGAGGTATTCCCCAACCATGTCCAGATCGGCGGTCTGCTGAAGTTCGGGTTCACCGACGGCAAACGAGACAGTCGGAATCTGTTTGGCGGTAATTCCAGCGGCGCGCAGCTCGCGGAAAAAGGCCGGATTCGAGACGCCGATCATGAAGTTGAAGATCAGATCGGGCTTGCTCTCTTTGATCTTCTCGATCGCTTTTTTAAATCCGGTTTCACCGAGCAGGGCGAACTGTTCTCCGACGACGCTGATCTGTGGATAGACTTTCAGCTCGTCGCGAATCAGATGCGCCGAAATGTTCGAAGACAGGCCGTCGGTGCCGATCACAAACAGTCGCTTAAACAGCCCTTGCTCGACGAAGAAACGCAGTGCCGGTGTGACCACCTGATTCGGCGTACTGCCGGAGTAGACGATGTACTCGGAATCTTCCATGCCCTCGTCGCGGGCGGGGAACATCAGCAGGCTCTTGTGCTTTTCGATGATCTTTTTGAGCGTGCGACGGTTCGACGGGGACCAGCCACCGAAGATGGTGATCACCTGTTTTTCGACGAGCAATCGTTCTGCTTCGCGCGCGAAGACTCCGTTGTCGCTCTTGCCATCAGCGACGATCGCTTCGATCTGACGACCCAGCACGCCGCCGCGACTGTTCAGTTCCTCGATGGCAAGCAGGGTTGCGTCGATGACCGGACGGCCACTATCGAACAGCGGACCGGACAGTGAGTTGAGCACACCGACGCGGAGTTTTTCTTTGGCGGCTCCCTGGTTGGAATTCTGCCCTGGATTGTCGCTGGCAGGTGGTTGGCGCAGACGCCAGTAGGCAACACCCGTTGCTGCAGCCAAAAGACCAATGCCGCCAAGCAGGGCTGCGCGGCGGGAAAAAATGCTCGGATTCGGCGGTGGTGCATCTGCCGACGGTGTCGCGTTGGGTGTCGGTGTGCCTTCGGTGACTTTGTTTCCACCGGGGCTGCCCTGCGAATCCGGACTGCGAGGACCACTTTCGCTGCGCAGACGGGCTGCTCCCGATCCACGCTGTCTCGACGACGGACGCGCTGCGGCGCCCAGCACCAAAAACTCGAACGTCGGACGCGGCGATTCTTCCAGTGCCGAAGTGAGCGCAGCTTGCATCTCAGCGGCAGTCTGGTAGCGATCTTCGGGGCGTTTTGTCGTCGACCGTTCCACCACACGAACGATCGCTTCCGGCACGTCGGGGGCCAAAACCCGCGGATCCGGCACCTTGCTTTTGCAGTGCTGGAGCATGATCTGCGGCACGCTTCCCGTCGGAAACGGCGGACTTCCAGTCAGCAGCGCGTAAAACGTACAGCCGAGCGAATAAATGTCACTGCGGGGATCGAGAGGCTGCGCCGTACACTGCTCGGGGCTCATGAACAGCGGCGTACCGACGACGACACCCGACTGTGTGAGCCCGGCGCTGTCTTCGATGTGCAGTTCTTTGACCAGGCCGAAGTCGGCCAGCTTCGCAGTTCCTGCCGGTGAGCAGAGGATGTTGTCCGGTTTGATATCGCGGTGGATGATCCCGGCTTTGTGCGCAGCGTCGAGCGCACCGCAGCACTGCACAATCGTCTGCGCGGCTTCCACCCAAGTCATGCGGCCCTTCTGTTTGATAAAGGAGCCGGCGGAGCCTGGGTTTAGCAGCTCCATCGCGATGTAATAGGTGTCGTGCTCGAAGCCGATGTCGTAAATCGCGATGATGTTGGGGTGGTTCAGTCGGCCCGCGACCTGCGCTTCGTTGATGAAGCGTTCGACGGCGGTGGACTGCTGGCGGCGCGATTCGGTGAGAAACTTCACAGCGACGCGGCGGTTTAGCAGCGTATCTTCCGCTTCGTACACTTGCGCCATCCCGCCAAGGCCAATCAGCCGCGTGAGCTTGTATTTGCCAAAGCGCTGTCCAATCCGCGGATCTTTTTCATCGCTCGATTCGCGATCGACAGACTGGCGATCTTTGCCTTTCGACGGGGGCGCAGCGCGTGACATCACGTCACCGCTGTCAGATGCAGGATTTGCCCCCTGGCGCAACGACATCGTTGAGCCAGGTGCACCGTCATCGGAATCTGATCCGTCCGGCTTGTCCCCTGGGCGCTCTGGGGTTCTGCTCACGGCAACATGATCTGGGACTTTGCGCGGTTAATCAAGCCCCACCTCGGGATTTCGAGGCCAGCTCAGCGAATCATCATCCGCCAGTCTGGATCGGTGTCCGAAAACGGACCTGCACTTACATTCTGTGTCAGACCTTCACGGACAAACGACGTATCGATCATGTAGAACGGCTCGCCTGTACGGTACTGAACGTCGACCGTGACGGGGCCTGCGCTCAGCTCTTTGGGACACTGGATGGTGGTGGATTCCGCGTCGAACACACCGACCCGCAGCGTAAGTTCCTTTAGATCGAGCTGCTCGCACGAGACATACACCGGACGACAGCCGGGCTCTTTGACGGGGTTACACGGCGTTGCGACTTCGGTCGCGAGCTTGAGCGGATGGGTGTTTACCGACGAACAACCAGCGAAAAGCAGTCCCAGCAAAGTGGTCCACAGCGCGCGCATGCGCCTTTGTAGCATGATTTGTGGACAGGGGAAGTCTTGAAGGCCGGCTTCCAGCGGCGTGACTCCGACTTGCGGCAGCCACTGCCAGCGGGGTATGTGCAGAGCATGCAAACCCAAGAACCTTCGCCTGCCAGCCCCGACAAACCCTGGCTGCCATTTCGCTTGGTTTACCTTGTTTTGGTGCTGAATTTTGCGATTCCGGCGCTTTTTTACCTGTTTTTGCCTAATTTTGCGGTCGATCGGTTCGAAGAAGTGGGCCGGACGTTGGGCGATGGACTTTATCCAATGCGCGCCGGCGAGCTGGGCTTTATGTGGCGGGTTTTGGCTGCAGGCAATGTGATGACGCTGGCGTTCATGTGTGGGCTGATCCTCTGGGATGTTCGCAAGTACTACATCGTGCTGGTGCCGCTGGTGTTTCTAAAAGGTTTCAGTGCACTGGCTTACCTTGGCGTATTCCTGATCGCGCTGCCGTATCGTGGTTTTTTGGCGATCTTCGCCCTGGATAGTGTCACCGCCATTGCGATGGTGGTGTTTGCTCGCCGCGCGTATCAGCTTCTTTCGCGCTAGCCATCGCGCCGTTGCCGTCGCTAAAAAACGCTGGAAACTTTGTAATTCCCCTTCCGATAATCGAGGTAGTTCGATTTTGTAAGGGGAATTTACATGTCGTTCTTTTCTTCGATCGTCGAGGCTCCCGGCCACCTCATGCACGGCATGGGCGAGATGGGCGAAGCCGCCGGCAGCCATGCGGAAGGTATGATGCACGCGGGTGGCGACGTTGCTGGCGGCATCGGTCACGGTGTGGCCGACGTTGCGGGCGGCGTGATGCACGGTGCCCAAGACTATGCACACGATGTTGCTGACGGTGCCCATCACGCATGGGGCGATCTGAAGCAGGGTCATGTTGGCGCTGCCGTCGGTGATATGGCCGGTGGCGCGATGCACGGCATGATGCACGCGGGTGGCGACATCCTTCACGGGCTGGTCGACGGTGTCGGCCACGTCGGTGGCGGCATCATGGATGGGGCCAAGCACATCTTCCAAGGCGAGAAGGGGATGCTTCAGCACCTGATCGCCGGCGGCAAAGAGATGGGCAAAGGCTTTGCGCCGATCAAGCAGGGCATGGGGATCTTCAAGGACATAAAGGGTGCTTGGGATCTGATGCACGGCAAAGGCAGCGCCGAGGAGCTGAAGAATCCGCTGCTGAATGCGGGCGAGCACGGGCTCAAGGCGATCAAGGAGCTGTTCGGCGGCGAAGACAAGGGCAAGGAAGGCGAGGGCGGCCACGGCAAAAAGGAAGAAAAGGACGGTCTCGACAAGGGCCTCGATATGCTCAAGTCGGGCGTCGGCGGCGTCAAATCGCTCGTCGAGCTGCCGGCCAAGTTTTCCGGCCTGACCAACACGATCGGCAAAGTCATCACCGAAGGCGTCCCCGGCGCCGGGATGATTGAAAAGCTGTCGGGCGGTCTGCTCAAAGAGTCGATGATCGCGGAAAAGGCCGGCGCAGTGCTCAAGCCGCTGCATGGCTTCCTCGAAAAAGGCGGCGAAAAGATCCTTGGCAGTGGCCTGGGATCGAAGCTGCTCGAAAAAGTCGCCGTCGAAGGTGCGGAAAAAGGCGCCACGTCGCTCGCGACCAAGTTCGCCGGCAAGATTGTCCCCGGCCTCAACATGGCGACGGCGGCGATCTCCGCGTTCCAGAGCGGCAAGTCGGCCTACGATGCGTTCAAGAAGGGCGACGTCGGCGGCGCGGTCATCGAAGGCTTCCACACGCTGACCAACATCGCCGGCGGTCTGCCGATTCCTGGCGCGGGTCTCATCAGCGTTGGTGGCGACATCGCCGCAGGCGCAGCGCACTGGCTCAAAGACGGTGGTGCCAAAAAGATCGGCGAGTTTGCCAGCAAAGCGGCGTCGTCGATTGGTGGTGCGGTCAGCGGCGCGGCCAAAGCGATCGGTGACAGCCCCGTCGGACAGTTTGCCAAAGGCGCTGGCAAAGCCATTGGTGGCGCGGTCAGCAAGGTCGGCGGTGCCGTCTCGAACCTGGCCTCTGGCGCACTCAGCGGTGCCAAGAAGATATTCAGCGGCTGGTAGTCCCCAAGTGGCCCACTCGTGAGCCTATCGTCCCTCCCTTCGGTTTCGACTTCATCCCAGCCTTCGCGATGTCTCATCGGCGCGCTTGCACTTTCGGCGCTGTGCTTGGGCAGCAGCGCGTGCAGCAGTCGACCCACGATTGATCCCGGCGCGACGTACATCATCGGAGCCGGTGACATCGCGTATTGCGGGGTCAAAGTCGCGACGGAAGCGCCAGCCGCCAGCACTGCAGCCCTTGTGGCGGCAAACCCATCGGCAGCCGTCTTTACGCTCGGCGACAACGCTTACGACAGCGGCACCATCGATGAATACCAGAACTGTTATGGACCGACGTGGGGTCAGTTCGTCGATCGCACCTTTCCGACGCCCGGCAACCACGAATACGTCACGCCAGGGGCTGACGGGTATTTCAGCTATTTTGGCGATCGGGCCGGCCCAAGCCGCCGCGGGTACTATTCCTACGACATTGGCACTTGGCATTTTGTATCGCTCAACAGCAACGTCGACGCGGTGCAGGGATCGGAGCAGGAAACCTGGCTGCGTGCCGATCTGACGGCCCATCGTGGCCAGCGCTGCATCTTGGCGTACTGGCATCATCCGGTGTTTTCCAGTTCATCGGTTCACGGCAACAACCCGTGGATGGCGGACATCTGGCGGACGCTGTCGGAGTTTGGCACCGACGTGATCCTGACCGGTCATGACCACGGCTACGAACGATTTGCGCCGCAGCGGGCCGACGCGACGCCCGATCCCGACCACGGAATTCGCGAGTTTGTGGTCGGAACCGGCGGAGCCAATCTGTATTCCTTTGCGTCACCCCAGCCAAACAGCGAAGTCCGCATCGACACCACGTTCGGGGTGATTCGCTTTGGTCTCAAAGATGGGCAGTACGACTGGTTCTTTGTGCCGGTCGATGCGACCGCGGCCTTTGATTCCGGACAAGCCCTGTGCCATCCCAAGCCCTAGCGTGGCGACGAGAAACCCGACTTTCCTTGCACAAAAGTTGCGTCTTCTTCCCTGGCGCACACACTACGCGGGTCATTCGCTAGGCAAAGGAACCATTGAAATGGCTGGAAAGTCGCTTGCTGAAACTGGTGTCGACGTAACTTCTCGTTTTGAACAAGAGCTGCAATCGCGCGCCGATGATCTGTATCGCGAAGCCGCGTTGGCGATGCTGACGAAGCTTCATCCCTCGAACAAAGTGACGGTGGAAGAGTTTCTGTCCGCGCTGGAGCAGCACAAGGATGTCTGGTCGGCGGTGTCGCGGATGGGCGTCATCGAGTTTGCGATGGCGCTGGGTGGCCGTGGCGGGGCGACCGAAGACGAATCGGAAGAGTCCGTTTCGTCGGGATCGGCACAAGGCAAGCGCACGCGGCTGAGTGAGTCGCAGAAGAACTCGCTCAAGGGAATCGTGATTTCGATTCTTGGCGGCGCGCGTGATGGCTACAGCCGCACCGATCTGGCCGCGCAGATAAGCAATGATCTTCTGTCGACCGTCGGCGTGGTTCGGGAAGAACTGGCCGACAAGCTGCGCCAGCCGCTGCATGAACTGGTCGCGGAAAACAAGATCCACACCGTCGGTGAAAAGCGCCTGATGCGCTATCACAACGGCGCCAAGCGCAGCTAACGTCTTTCGTTCCCTTCTCCGTTTGTCTGATTCCCTTCCTGTTGCGGAGGGTTTTCAGACACGACCTCTTCATATCTGCATAGCTTCCCTTGGTAGTTGCGGAAGGTCCAACAGTAGCCCGCCTTGTCCTCGACGTAGGAGGGCCCGAGCGGAATCTTCCCATTCCCTCCGGGCAGATCCAACACATACTGCGGCAAGCAGACTCCGGACAGATGACCGCGCAGCTTTTGCATGATTGAAAGTCCCTCTTCAATCGTCGTGCGAAAGTGCGTAAGTCCATGCGTCAGGTCGCAGTGATGCAGGTAATACGGCTTGATTCCCAGCGTGTAAAACAGCTCCCGGCAGAGTGTCTTGAGCGTCTCTGCGTCGTCGTTAATCCCCCGCAAAAGCACCGTCTGGTTTAGCAGGACAAAACCCGCTCTGCGGAGCTTTTCGGCGGCGACTTGGCACGCGGGAACAACTTCCTGTGGATGGTTAAAGTGCGTCACGATGCAGACCATCAATCGACCCGACAGCGCCGTGACCAGACCGTCGTCGATTCGCTGTGGCATCACGACCGGAATCCGGGTGTGAAAACGAATCATCCGCAGGTGTGGAATCGCTTCAAGTTGCTCTCGCAGAAATGCGATGCGCTGGTTCGATAGGACGAGTGGATCACCTCCGGTGATGATCACTTCCTGCACTTCCGGATGATTCCGAATGTAGCCAAACGCGGGCTCAAGTGCCGTCGCTGAAAACTGATCACCGGCATCGCTGAGCGATTCCTTTCGGAAGCAGTGACGGCAGTACACCGCGCACTGATACGTCGGATAAAGGAGCACTCGGTCCGGATAGCGATGCGTGAGCCTTGGCACAGGACTGTGTTTTTGGTCGCCAATCGGATCGGAGATTTCGCGTGGATCAAACTGCAATTCCTCGGCCTGCGGAATGGTCTGGAGCCGCACCGGATCGCGCGGATTGCCGAAGTCGATGGAAGACAGATAGTGCTTGGGAATTCGCACGTTGAACGCATGTTCTGCGTCGTGATTGCGATTCCGTTCTTGCGCAGAAATCGGCAGCGCATCCAGGTCACTTGGCCTGTGAACAGAGAGCGAAAATCGCCGCGGCGGATTCGATGCAGGCTGCGTGTGGAACACGCTGGGGTCAGCAGTTTGGGAGTGGGAATGGCTGCGATTACGATTCCGTTCGGAGGACATGGGTGCTTGCGTTCCTGGGCTACGAGCCATCCGAGTTCGTTGACAAGGCCGTCTAGTATCTGTCAACCTCTTCCTCGGTAGTGGCCAATCCATCATTTGTCAGTAGAGAGGTACTAGATGTCACCACAACAGATCGAGCAGTTCCTGCAAAAGACCCTTGATTCGCTTGCGCCTCTTGTACTCGACATCGGAGGAAAGATCCTCGGTGCCATCGCGCTGTGGATCGTGGGCCGTGTGATCATTGGCGCTGTTCGCCGACTGGTGCGTCGCGCCACCGAAGTACGGAAAGTCGATGCGACGCTGATTCGCTATCTCGATTCCGTGATCGGGGTGATGCTACAGATTCTGTTGATCGTCGCCATCTTGGGCGTGTTTGGGATTCAGACCACGACGTTTGCCGGCCTTCTGGCGGCGGCGGGCGTTGCCATCGGCATGGCGTGGTCGGGGCTATTGTCAAACTTTGCCGCGGGCGTGTTTCTGATTCTGTTCTCTCCGTTCAAAGTCGGGGATCGCATCTCTGCCGCGGGAATCGTCGGCTGTGTTCACGAACTGGGTCTGTTTGTGACTTCCGTCGACACGGATGATGGAATCCGTACCTACGTGGCCAACAGCAAGCTGTTTTCTGACAACATCGTCAACTTTTCCGCCAACCCCTATCGTCGCGTTGACATGGGTGCGCAGCTTGCGCATGGCGTAAATCCCGTCGAAGCCGCTGCGCGTCTGAAGGCGCGTCTGGCCCAAATTCCCAATGTGCTCAAAGACCCGGCGCCGATGGTTGAAATCGACAAGTTCAACATGGCCGGAACGGTTCTGCTGGTTCGCACCTACACCCATGATACGACGTTCTGGCCGGTGTATTTCGCGATGACGCAGACCATCGCCGATGAGTTTACCAAAGCTGGCTATCCGACGCCCGCCGAGCACAAAGTTCAGTACAACAAGTAAGCGATCCGCATTCCCAAAGCGCGAGCGGCGCTCTTTTTTCCTACCCAAGACATGTCGACGCCATCCAGTCCTTCGCTGTGGCAGCGATTCCTTTTGTACACAAGTCCCGATTCCGGTACGCCGATTCCGGATGCCGCACAGGACCGCTTTCTGTTCGGTCTGGCGCAGCCGGTGCTGGGCTTGCGGCTCCTTGCGAGTGAACAGGGATTCCTGATCGATTCCCTAAAGCCGGCGCTGCTGCTCGCTGGATTCTGTGCGCTGGCGGCGCTGCTGCACCTGGAAATCGAGGAAACAGAATCGGTCAAGCACCTGGGTTTTCTGCGCCGTTTCTATGCAACCTTTGCTGTCCTGGCGCCGCTGCCGTCGATTCTGCTCTCCTCTCACTACGCGAAGCTTGCGGCCAAAGCGCATCGTCGCTTGCGCTTTGGTGACTGCACCCACCGACGGACACCACTATTGCGAGCCGCGATCCATGCACTAAAACAAGCGCTGGTCATCGCCATTTCACTGGCGCCGCTGTTCGGAATCCTTTCGCATTTTCCGTGGATCGGAGCCAAGACGGTGACGCTTTTGGGCGCGCTGTGGGCGCTGCACTGGGTGGTGGTTGAAGCGCTGGACAGCGGTCGTGTCGATCCGGTTCTAGCGCAACAAAATCGGGAAGGAACAGCAGTTTCTTCCACGGAAAATGACGCTGCATTGGGAAACGGCGCGGCAAAAGATGAACCCCCTGTGGTGTGGTTTGTGCGCCCGATGTTTCGGCTTGCGGACAAGCTTCCGATCGGAAAGACACCCGTGCGCTGGTTTGCGTCGTTTTGCCGCTATCTGTCACGTCCGTGGCAAGAGGAGATCGCGCTCACAGAACAGCATCCGGTGCTGGTGTTTGGATTTGCGCTCGCCACCGCTGCACTGCTCGCGACACCGGTGCTGAACTTGCTCTTCCGTCCGATCATTGTGACGGCGGCTGTTGCGCTGCTTGGTCAGCTTGCGCTGCGCCCTGGCGACTGACATTCCCAAGCCAGAGCGCGAGCGATTCGCCAGCGGGTTTGAAACGGGACTACATTCCGGTCAAAGACAGCGCAAACGGATGGCGTGTTTCATCGCGCAAATCCGGATCGTAAGGACCGGTCGGCATCACCGTAACAATCAAGGTCCGTTTCCCATCTGCAGCGAACTGGATCGGCTTTGGTCCCGTCGACAAATCGAGAAATTCACCATCGGAACCGGGCGAAAGACCGGGGACGGCTTGGACGACGAAACGGCGCGACGGATCGTTTGCTGCTTCCAGCGCCACCATCACGGTAGCGGGCGTACTGGTTCCTTTGGATAGCTCGATGTAGCTTGATCCGTGAATCATGGGCGCGCTGTCTGCCGCGATGCTGATCTTGCCTGGCTTCGCTTCCTGCTGCGCGGCCAGCGCGAGCTTGGCTGCGGCGAGATTTTCCTGTCCGTACAGAAAATGTCGGAAGTGACGATCATCGGCATGCTCGCCTGTGTAGTAGCGCCAGCGCGAAAACTCCAGCACGGTGTCTTCGTAGCTTACTCCGGCCTTGGTCTTGAGCATCCCATCCAGCGCATCGACAAAGTCCGGTTCGTTTAGTGTCTGGTCTTTTTCGGCGCCAGGCGGATTGCGACTATCAAGCCACATGCGCGACACAAAGCGCGCATCCCCGTCGTAGTAGCGATCCTTGAGGTACAGAAGGTACATCGACGCACCGTACATGTACCAAGTCTCATATTTGTCATCGCGATCGAGCGCCCAGTCGGGATGAAGCTGGAAATCCTCGAAGTACGTCTTGATGAATCGGCTGGCATACACTTGATCGGTGAACACCGCAGACATCTCGAACGTGATAGGACTTTCGTACCAGTCGTCGGCAGCTTGTGATCCGTGCGCCATTTCGTGAACGACGGTTTCTTCCAGATCACTGCCGCCGTATGGACCCCATGGATCAAGAACCATAAAACCGCGCCGATCATCCCACGGCGTCTTTGGTTCTTCCCCGAGCACGTTCACCAAACAACTGCGGTGTCCTTTCCAAATGAACACGTCAAAGGAATCATCTGGACCGCACTCTCCACCGTCGGTGAGAGGCTGTCTCATCCCGAGCCGATTGACGTGATAGTCCCAGCCTTTTTCGACATACGCGAGCGCCTGTTTCGCAGTCTGTTCTTCTTGCGGTCTGTAGTAGTGAACCAACACCGGCAGCGTGCTGGAACGGATCGAATACGGGAACATCTCTGCGAAGTCAGGGCGCCCGCAGATTTTGGTGCCTTCCGGAAGCGGATGAATGTAGTTGTCCGTAGTGTCCATTCCGTCGCTGCCACAGCCCATCTGTAAGACCGCCAGGCTGAGTCCTAGCCAAAATCCATGACGCTTCCCAGCGGGCCGCATGGTCTGCGCATCAACGTGATTTGCATCGCTTCTTGTTGTTCGCATCGTGCCTCCTTGTCGTTTGGGGGGCTTTGCGGTTGTGCCAGCGCCTCGATGGTTCGGGTTGCGAACAAGGGCTCTGGCGCAGTGCGATTTGGTAAAAAAGGCGGGTCGATCAGGAACCGGACCGGCTGTTCAGAACGCGCGCGAATGCGGCGTCTCTGTCGGCATAGACCGTCTTTACGTGCGGGCGTTCAGAGACGAGCTTGAGGTAGTCTGCAAGCTGCGGAAGTTCGCTGAGCGCATCGCTTCCAAACATCCGCTTGGTCGTCATCGAAATCAGTGGGAAGTGATTCGCCGCGGCACAGTCTGCCAGCGTGAATTCCGAACCCGCGAGGAACGGATCAAACTTCACAAGCTGTGAAAACGCGCGCAGGCCTTTGTCCAGATCACGCTTCACTTCCGCTTTGGTTTCATCGGTCACATGACCGCCGAAAAACGCCGCGGCAAGCAACCTCCGCGAGACCAGCTCGACGTGAAGTTCCAGCACTTGGGTAAGCTCCCGCACTTTCGCTTTTGCAAAGGGATCGCGTGGCAGAAGCGGTGTTTCGGGATGCAGTTCTTCGATGTATTCACAGATGATCTGTGATTCACAGAGAATGCCATGCTCTGTCTGCAGAAACGGAATCTTACCCATCGGAGAGCGCTGGCGAAACTGTGCTTCTTGGGAAGGGAATGCTGTGATGTCCAGCTCGTGCGGGACTCCTTTTTCGAGAAGCGCTAGGCGGACTTTGTTAAAGTAGTTGCTGATCGGAAAACCACAGAGCTTGAGCATCTCGACTCCTTTTGTCGTTGGGACCGGGACATTACTTTACGCTCTCTGCTTCGGCTTCTGCGAGCGTCCTGTGAACTGCGCGGAATCACTCTGTTTCTGTGCGGCCTGCCGCTTGGGGGACTGCACTTGCGACCGTGGCTGCGGTTCGGATGGTTCGCTGTTTCCACAGCAGATAGATCGGCGGATAGACCAGCAGCTCTAGCAAAAATGACGTCACAAGTCCGCCGACCATCGGGGCTGCGATTCGCTTCATGACATCGGCCCCGGTTCCCTGTGAAAACAGAATCGGCAGCAGTCCCAGCAGCGCCGCCATCACGGTCATCGCCTTGGGACGCACTCTTTTGACGGCACCATGAACCACCGCTTCGATCAGATCCGCATGACTGTGCAGCCGGTCTTCCTGTTTGGCTTCGTCATAGGAAAGATCCAGATACATCAACATGAAGACCCCGGTTTCGGCATCCAGCCCGAGCAGCGCAATCACCCCGACCCAGACGGCAATCGACGTATGGTAGCCCAAAAGATAGAGCAGCCAGATCGCTCCCACGGCTGAAAACGGCACCGCACACAGCACGATCAGCGCTTTTGTCACCGACTTGGTGTTTGCGTACAGCAAAAGGAAAATGAGCAGAATCGTAATCGGAACGATCAGCGTGAGTCGCTCGCGCACGCGCAGCATGTTTTCAAACTGACCACTCCATTCGATCCGATATCCGCTGGGAAGCTGCACGCTGTGAGCGACGGCACGTCGTGCATCCTCTACGTAGCTTGCGATGTCACGCTGCTCGGTATCGAAGTCGACGTACACATACGCTGCCAGCATTCCGTTTTCATCGCGCAACATCGAAGGCCCGGTCGATAGCTTCAAATCCGCCACTTGTCCCATCGGAACGGAGTTCCCACTGGGAAGCGGAACCAGGACACGCGAAAGTTCGGCCAAGTCTTGCCGCAGCTCGCGTGGATAACGGAGCGAAACGGAATACCGCTCGCGCCCTTCAATTGTCGTCGTGACGGTCTCTCCACCGATGGCCTGGGCAATCACTTGGTTTGCATCTTCCACAGACAGTCCGTAGCGAGCCAGGGCATCGCGACGCAGCGCAAAGTCGATAAAATATCCCCCTGCGATTCGCTCTGCGAACACCGATCGCGTACCGCTTACCGATCGGATCGCGGACTCAATCTGCGCACCAATGCGATCCAGTTCGGACGGACTCTGTCCGTATACTTTGACGCCAATCGGGGTGCGAATTCCCGTCGACAACATGTCAATGCGGGCCTTGATCGGCATCGTCCACGCATTGGTCGTTCCGGGAATCCGCATCGCGTCATCGAGTTTCTGCACCAGCTCTTCATGTGAGATGTGATCGGGCCACAGCGGTCGTAGCAGCGCGTTTTTGACCGCTTCAGGAATCGGCCAGCCGGAATAGAACTGATCCTTTTTGCGCCACGCTGATTCCGGCTTGAGCACGACGGTGGTTTCCATCATCGACAGCGGCGCTGGATCAGTGGAGGTTTCGGCGCGACCCGCTTTGCCAAACACGGACTCGACTTCCGGAAAGGAACGCAAAATCCGATCTTGCAGAGACAGAATTCGCAGCGACTCTGCCGCGGACACACCCGGCAGCGTCGTCGGCATGTACAGGATGCTGCCTTCATGCAGCGGAGGCATAAATTCCGCGCCGAGTTTTTGGTAAATAGGAACGGTGCTCAGCGTCAGGAAAATCGCCGACAGAATCGTCGTCTTTGGATGCTGAAGTACAAGCCGACAGACGGGATCATACACACGAAACAGAAGCCGGCTGACTGGATGATTTTCCTCGCGGTGATAGGTGCCGACCAGCATTCGGTTACACAGCCAGGCCAGCGGTCGCGGTGAAAAGGAATACGGAGTGACACGCGACAGCATCATGCGCATCGCTGGATCGAGTGTCACCGCCAGCAGTGCGGCAATGGCCATCGCCAGGTTTTTGCTCAGCGCGAGCGGACGAAACAAGCGACCTTCCTGATCGACCAGCGTAAAGACTGGCAAAAATGCCACCGCGATCACCAGCAGAGAGAAAAACACCGACGGTCCAACTTCCAGAAGTGCTTGCAAACGAACCAGACCAAAGTCCCCCTGACTGCCATGTTCCTGCCACTTCTGAATCTTCCGGTAGGCGTTTTCGACTTCCACAATCGCGCCATCGACCAGCACACCGATCGAAATCGCGATTCCTGAAAGGGACATCAAGTTGGCCGGAACGTGCAGAAGATAAAGCGGAATAAAAGACAAAAGGACTGCGACCGGAATCGTGACAATGGGCACGATGGCCGACGGGATGTGCCACAGAAACAGCAGGATGACGAGCGACACGACCACGACTTCGAGCATCAGATCATGCTTGAGGGTGGCCATCGCTCGCAGGATGAGCTCCGACCGATCATAGGTTGTGACAATGCGGACTCCTTTGGGCAAAGAGCTCTCAAGCTGTGACAGCCGTTCTTTGACGCGCGCGATCACCGACAGCGCATTTTCGCCCATTCGCATCACCACAATGCCGCCAACGACTTCGCCTTTCCCGTCGAGGTCTGCGACTCCGCGGCGCAGCTCCGGCCCAAGCTGCACCCGACCAATGTCTGCGATCCGCAGCGGCGTTCCCAAGTCATTTGTGCGCAGCACCACCTGTTCCAAGTCTTCGATCGATCGGACATAGCCGCGACCGCGCACCATGAACTCTTTTCCGGAAATTTCGACCAAGCGTCCGCCGACTTCGGAATTGGATTTGCGCAGCGCTGTGGCTACTTCAGATAGACTCAGTCCAAATGCGGAAAGTCGGTTTGGATCGACGGTGACTTGGTACTGTTTGATCGCTCCGCCCACGGTTGCCACTTCCGCGACACCGGGTACCGACTGGATGGCAAAGCGCAGGAACCAGTCTTGATAGGAACGCAGCTCTTCACGCGGAGTCTGACCACTTTCATCGACCAGCGCGTACTGAAATACCCAACCGACACCGGTTGCATCGGGGCCTAGCTCGGTCTTCACATCGCTGGGTAGCTTGGCTTTTATTTTCGATAAATATTCCAGCACCCGCGATCGGGCCCAGTAGATGTCCGTACCGTCTTCAAACAGCACGTACACATAGGAATAACCGAAGTCGGAAAAGCCGCGGATCGCTTTTACTTTCGGTGCCCCGAGCAAGCTGGTGATGATCGGGTACGTGACTTGATCTTCGATCCGATCAGGACTCTGTTCCCAGCGTGAATAGACAATCACTTGGGTGTCCGATAGATCGGGAATCGCATCCATCGGTAGCTCTTTAAGACAGAACCCAGCGACGACACACGCAACCACAGACAGCATCACCACCAGCAGTCGATTGCGCGCACACAGCGAAATCAGCGCTGCGATCATGGGGCGTTTCCTTTTTGCGCTGCGTGACCTTGGTGCGCGCTGTGATCTTGGTGCGCGCTGTGATCTTGATGTGCGCTGTGATCTTGGTGTGCACTGTGATCTTGGTGTGCGCTGTGATCTTGGTGTGCGCTGTGATCTTGGTGTGCACTGTGATCATCTGACGCAGGTGTTGGTGCTGCTTTGGTATCGGTTTCTTCGTCGCTTGTGCCACCTTGCAGCCGGGCTTCGGAATCGAGCAGGAAGCTGGCACCTTTTGCCACGACTTCACCTTCCGAAAGACCGGCGCGGACTTCATAGAGATGTCCGGATCGCTCACCCGTCGTGATCGTCCGCTGCATGAGCTTGCCTTCCTGATCTTTGACAAAGACCAGCTTGCGGCGTCCTGTTTCAATTACTGCGTCGTCGGGAATCACCAGTGCATCGCGGCTTACGACTTGTACTTCGACATCAGCAAACATGTCCGCTTTCAGATCGCCGCGCGGATTGTCGACTTCGATGCGAACGCGGATCGTGCGTGTCTTCGGATCAACCGAAGGGAAGATATAGCTGAGCTGTCCTTGCCAAGTTCGATCCGGCCAATAGGGCAGGGTGATCGTCGCTGTTTGACCTTTTTCTATCCGCGGCAGTTCATATTCATAGACATCAGCCAGCACCCAAACACGCGACAGATCCACGATGTCGAACAGCGAATCTTCGGGCTTGATTCGCATTCCGTGCACTGCGGTTTTTGCGATCACATAGCCACTGATCGGTGCATACAGATTGAACGTGCGACTGGCGCGACCCGAGCGTTCAAGCTGTGCAATGTCCGACGGACTTAGGTTCCATAGCAGCAGCTTTTCACGCGCCGATTCCACCAGGTTTGGACCCCCATGCAGACTGGACAGACCGGCCTGTGCTTTGCGTGCAATCAGGTATTCTTGTTCAGCGCTATACAGCTCTGGACTGTACAGCGCGACGATCGGTTCACCTTTTTTGACAAACTTCCCGACGTAGTTGGCGTGCAGATGTTCGACGTAGGCTTCGTACTTGGTATGGATGTGATGAACCAGCGTTTCATCGTATGCAATCCTGCCTGTCGTGCGAATCGCGCGACCAAACGCGGCACGTTTTGCACTCACGGTCTGTAGACCGATCATCGACTGTTGGACTGAATCTAAATTCAGCGACGGGGTGGTCTTTTGCGAAAGGCTGCGCTGCGGTACCAGATCCATTCCACAGATCGGGCACGGACCCGGCTTGTCGCTTGTGTACTGAAGATGCATCGGACACGTCCAGACTTCTGCTTTGGCAGACGGACTCGATTCCTTTGCGATTCCTTTGCGGACAGAAGACAGCTCCCGATACAAATAGATCGCGACCAAGCTGGGCAGAATTCCCACCAAACAGAGCAGAAATAGTTTGGATGCGCGGATCATTGCGAAACTCCTTGCCCGACGGAAAAATCCAGCTCTGCACGGCGCAGCATAAGCTCTGCCAGGTAGCGCTCATAGTCGAGCCGCTGCTGCAAAAGTCGCTGCGTTGCGGACAGCAGCAGAGACAGTGGAACCCGGCCACTTTGGTAGCCCGCGCGTGCCGTTTGCACAGCCCGTTCGGACAGCGGAATCAGGTCATCATGATGCAGTCCCAGATGGCGAAGCACCGTCTCACAGCGAGTATAGGAAGCGCGTACTTCGGAAAGTACACTTGCGCGCAGCTGTAGTTCCTGTTGTTTGTTTTGCGTGCGCAGCGATTCCGCTTCCTGCTGGGCCGCCTTGGTTTTGAAAAGCGAAAAGGAAGGAATGGATGTCTGGATTCCGACGGTAAACGTGCGTTCCATGTCGCTTCGCAGCGGCACCATGTAACTTCCCCACAGTGCAAAATCAGGAGCCTGCTCGCTGCGCGCTTGCGTGACTTTGGCTTCCTCTTGCTGCGTGGCAAGTTGTGCCATTCGCAGCTCGGGCCGGTTCTGCGTGGCCTGTTCAAGCAGCGAGTCCAGCGACGGCAGTGGCACAAGTTCAGGAATCGAAACGGGGACGCCTAGACTCCGTGGGGAAGTCTCCCCCAGCAGCGCCAGAATGTCACTTTCGGCCTGCTTGCTTCTGTGCCCAAGCTCAATCAGTTCGGTGTTCTGTTCGTGCAGCGCGGCTTGTGCATCGAGCAGCTCTGCAAGCTCAGCGCGGCCCACGCGATAGCGACCATCCACCGACGCGACGATCACTTGCAGGATCTTTTGGTTTTCCTCTTTTACCGCGAGTGATCGATGTGAAAAAAGATACAGCGCATAGGCTCGCACCGTCGCAAGTCGTAGCTGTTGTTTCTGGAGCTGGGTGTCCGCTTGCGCGCGCGCTTCATCGAAACGCGCCACTTGCGCGCGAGCGACCAGCTTGCCCGGCCAGGGCAGCGCCTGTTTCAGCGTCACCATCAGCGGCAGCCGTTCGATCGAAGTCGGCGCCTGCCACAGCTCGACCATCAGCATTGGATCATCGACGGACGCGGCCTGGCGCGCATGGGTTTTGGCAGCGGCTTCGGCGGCGCGACGGGAATGCAAAAGCGGACTGTGCGCTTCTACTTCGGACAAAAGACCAGGCAGCGTCAAAACCGGCGGTTCGGCGCGGATTTCTGACGGCAGAAGCAGCCATGCGGACAAGCCCGCAAGCCAGGTGCGAAACAGAGCACGGAACATCGGAGTCCTCCCAAAGTCGAGGCGGAGCCAAAAGCGAAGCGGCCTAGACGCTGGGGACTACACTTGCAGGACGGTGATTCCTTGGCGGGGTGGGGCAAAATTGGGCGGAATGCCCGACGAAAAGCGCGTCACCTGGGGACGCGCGGGCAGATCATGCGTGGTAGCTAGGCTACGGCTTATCACTGCGACGAGGTGCGCGACCTGCTGCGCCACTTTGTGCGGCTGCGGGCCGGACATGTCGATCGTCGGCTTCGGCAGCTCTTCACAGCAGTGATCGTGGATCGTGGCGTATTCGTGGGTATCAGCGATGCTCGTCGGACAACACGGTGCCGCAATCCGCGTCCCCGCCATCATCGTGCAGCGATACGCGACCTGCGTGGGCAGTCCAAAACACGCCCAGACATGCAGGCAGACCAGCAGCGCAATCAGCCGACGAAAAAGAGGAACCACGCAAACTACCCACTAGCACAGGACATGGGCGAAACACAACCTGGGGGGACGACCGCGCTGACGGCGAGTGACCGGCAAGGTCCGGACGCGGTGCAGCGCGCGATGTCAGGGGCCACGGGCGAAGCCGTGAGGCGCAGTCAAGTGGCGAGAATGCTAACGAGGTCCGCGTCCGCCGCCGCCGCCGCCACCGCCGCCACTCCGACCCTCGTTGCGAGGCGTGTGGGCTTGGTTGACGACGATCTTGCGACCACCAAACTGGGTGCCGTGCAGCTCTGCGATGGCACTTTCCGCCATCTTGGCATCGGACAGCTCGACAAATGCGAAGCCGCGGGGACGTCCGGTTTCGCGATCGGTGATGATCTTGACCTGAGTTACCGAGCGAGAACCAGACTCCTCAAAAAAGTCCTGAATCTCCTTTTCTTTCGCTCCATAAGGCAAATTACCAACATAAAGACGAGTTCCCATAGCCACTTCCCTTTCCAGCGCGGCGTTGCGCACAAAGCTGCCCGATGCAGGTATTTGGCCCATCGTACGTACCCGCATGAGTCCTGCATTGACTAGGTTATGTGGATTTGGGGGATTTGCCTAGCAGGTGGTTGCTGAAGGCAAGGTGACACCGACGGGAAATTGCCTGTTTCATATGAGAGGAAACCTGCCCGTTTCTTCCTTCATATGTTGCAATCTTTCGATTGGTGGGTATTTCGCTATTGGAATTGAGAAGCGTTTAGCTCGACATTGCGGTCAAGCTTGCTAAAGATCACTTCTTTTTCGTCGCCGCTCTGTTCGACCATCAGCAGGCGACGCAGCAGCATCGTCTTGCCGTCGACGTGCAGCTCGATCCGGCTGAATACTTTGGCGAGCACCGAGTCGGGCTTGGGCACAAGGATCAGCGCCGGCTGGTCGCTCGTTCCGCCGGTCTTGACCTCGTATTCCCCTTCGGCGTCGCGCAGCGAGCCCTGGCCAAGCCACAGCTTGAGCTGGGCAAAAATGGCTCGCAGCGTCGGATCTTTTCCGGTGTCGATGACCTGCGGCGCGCGGGAGCCCATCTTCAGCGTCGCTTGCTCACCCACCAAGAGCATCGTCGATGGATCGGGCTTTAGGTATTCCCAGCGCAGCCTGGCCGGCGTGCCTTTGGCGTACAGAAAGCGGCCTTCGGAGCTGACTTGCTGACGGAACAGCTTGACCCGACTGTGCTGGACAAAGTCGGCCCGCAGCGAGCGCAGGTCTTTCTGCACGGCGTCGATCTTGGTCATCAGTTCCGTCGGGGACGGCAGCGGCGCGGCGAAGACCAGGCCCGGCGTGCAGACCAGCCACAGCGACGCCAAAAAGACCAAAGCATGTCGCCTAGCGATGCGTTGCCACATAGTCAGCCAGCGCAGACGCCGAGGTGAAGGCTTGTTTGCCCACTTTTTCGTCGGGAATTGTGACGCGGTAGGCGCGCTCGATGGCCACCGCCAGCTCGAGTGCGTCGATGGAATCCAGCCCCAGTCCACCGCCGAACAGCGGCGCGTTGTCCTCGATCTCGTCGGGGGACTTGTCGAGCTTGAGGCTGCTAATGATGAGTTGCTTGATTTCGTGAACAAAGCTGCTTTGGGTCATGGGTTTCTCTTCGAGGTAAGTACGGACGCGGCGCAAAAACATTCGCGCCTAGAAGCTATCTTCTCGGATTGCGTCGAGCCCTCCGTCGGCGGCGAGCCACTGCCCGGTGATGTAACCCGCTTCTTTCGCTGCCAGAAATGCAACAAGTTCTGCGACTTCGCTTGGCGTTCCTGGGCGACCCAGCGGGATGCTTGCCAGAAGTTCTTTGCGGACGGGCTCGGGAATGTCTGCCGTCAGTGCGGTGTCGACAAGCCCCGCCGAGACACAGTTGCAGGTGATCTGAAAGCGCGACAGCTCTTGCACAAGGCTTTTGGTCAGACCAAAAAGTCCCGCTTTTGCGGCCCCATACGCCGTCTGTCCGCGCCGTCCCAGCCACGCCGACGGGGAGCAAATGAACAGGATGCGACCAAAGCGCGCCGCAATCATTCCTTTTGTCACCGCCTGCGCTGCCAGAAAGCCACCACGCAGGTGCACGCCCAGCACATCGTCGAAGTCGCGCACCGGCATCGTCATGGCCAGCTTGTCGCGCGTAAATCCTGCCGCATGAACCAGCACCGCAATGTTTTTTCCGTCGAGAAAACCGCCCGGTTGGCTGATCTTTTGCCAGTCTTCCACAGACGAGGCATCACAGCGCAGCGCGGCAAGTTCTACGCCTTCTGCTCGGGCAGCAGCGACGGTCTGTTCGGCTTGGGTGGCATCGTGGGCATACGTCACGGTCACCGCAAACCCGTCTTGGGCAAGACGGCGGGCCACCGCAAGACCAATGCCTCGCGTGCCTCCTGTCACCAGTGCCAATTTCATGACGGCGGGATATTACTCCGTCGGCTGAGCGGTACAAGTGCGCAGAAGTCGGACCGCATAAAAGCCATCGGCATTGTGCGTGTGCGGCAAGGTTCGCAGCGCAAACGGTGCTTTTTTTTCACACAGCGGCGATGGTCCCGAAAAAAACAGCGGATCGTCGGGCGGGGGCGGCAGCGGCACAAAATCCGGATGTCGCGCCAAAAACGCCGCGATCTGAAGCGGTCCCTCGGGCACAAACAGGCTACAGACCGAATAGAGCAGCACGCCACCTGGCACAACCAAGCCGGCGGCCCGGTCGAGAAGCTGACTTTGCAATGTGACCAACTCGTCGATGTTGGGTGGCCGCAGCCGCGCTTCCGGATGTCGCCGCAGCACGCCCGAACCACTGCACGGCGCGTCGAGAATCACCGCCGCATAGGCCGGACGCAGCGCCGCTTTGTCATCGAGCAGATCGCAACAAATCGTCCGAATCCGCGTGCAGCCGAGCCGGTGCGCATGATCGCGCAGAAGCTCCAGTTTGCGCGGCAGCCGATCGACGGCGTCGATTTCCCGCTGGTTTTGGGTCAGGGCTGCCACATGACAGGTCTTGCCGCCAACCCCAGCACAGCCGTCGAGAATCGCCCCCGCAGGCAGGGAAAGCGGACCCTTTTCCGTCGCCGCAAACAGAAGCTGCGTCGTAAGCTGCGCCGCCAAGTCCTGCGCGGTATAAAGCCCTTTGGCAAAACCCGGTCCTGAAAACGGATGGCCGCTGCGCAGCTCCACTGCCGTCGACAAGAGCGCGTGGGGCTTGGGCGGTTCCGGCAGTTCGTCTCGCAGCGCCGACAGCGCTTCATCGCGCGTTCCCCGCAGCGGATTCAGCCGCAGCCATGTCGACGCCGGCTGTGAAAGCGCTCGCAGCAGCGCATCGACTTCGCGCGGATCGGGCAGCACCGCCAGAAACTGCGCGACGATCGAATCGGGCAGACCATGATGCAGCGCGAGCAGCTTGCACCACTTGTCTTGGCTCTGCGTCGCTCCGTCGGGCGGGTAGGGCGGCAGCGGCGGCTCGCCCGTCGAGTGCAATTTGCGCAGCACAGCGTTTGCAAAACCAGCCAGGCCCGCGCCGCGTCGTTTTTTGATGGTTGTGACCACCGCGTCGACGACAAAGTGCGGCTGCGCGTTCATAAACAGCAGCTGATACGCCCCCAGCCGCAAAAGCGCCCGCGTCGTGGGGTCAAGCTTGTCAAGTCCTCGCGGGGCATGGGCGACGAGCGCGCGATCAATTCGTCGGACCTGTCGCAGCGAGCCATAGGTCAGCTCGGTGATGAGCGCACGCTCCGTTTCGGGCAGCGGCTGTTTGGAAAGCTCGCCCGTCAGCGCCAAGGTTGCGTATGCACCCTCGTCGACGCGCAACAGCACCCGCAGCGCCACATCGAGTGGTCGCTGCTTGGGGGCTCGGCTTTCGGGGGAAGCGGTCTTATGCGGGATTGGTGGTTGCACTTACGGTTTGGGCTCGCACATCTCTTCGGGACGGACCACGTTGTCAAACTCAGCTTCGGTGAGCACGCCAAACTGGAGCGCCACCTGCTTGAGCGTCTTGCCTTCTTTGTGCGCGGTCTTGGCGATCTTGGCGGCCATGTCGTAGCCGAGCTTGGGCGCCAGCGCCGTCACCAGCATCAGCGAGCGATCCACCAGTTCCTTGATCCGCACTTCATCGGCTTCGATCCCGACGACGCAGTTTTCGACGAACGAGTGGCACGCATCGGTCAGAAGCCGCACCGACTGAAGCGTTGCATACGCGAGCACCGGCTTAAACACGTTCAGCTCGAAGTGACCTTGCGCCCCGGCAAATGCCACCGCGGTGTCGTTGCCGACGACTTGCGCGCAGACCATCGTCATCGCTTCGCACTGCGTCGGATTGACCTTGCCCGGCATGATCGAGCTGCCCGGTTCGTTTTCCGGCAGCTTCAGCTCGCCGATCGCACAGCGCGGGCCCGATCCCAAAAGTCGGATGTCATTTGCGACCTTGTTGAGCGCCACCGCCGTCGTCTTGAGCATGCCCGACAGCGACACCACTGCATCGTGCGCCGCCAGGGCCGCAAACTTGTTCGGCGCGGTCACAAACGGCAGCCCGGTCAGCGACGCAATCTCGGCGGCCACTTCGATGGCGTAGCGCGGATGGCTGTTAAGACCCGTTCCGACGGCAGTTCCGCCCGCCGCCAGCTCGTACATTTGTGGCAGCGCAGCTTTGACCGCCGCGTGGGCGCCCCGCACCTGCGCCGCATAACCCGAAAACGTCTGTCCCAGCGTCAGCGGCGTCGCGTCCATCAGGTGGGTGCGGCCAATCTTGACGATGTTTGCGAACTGACGACTCTTGGCCTCGAGCGCTTCGGCCAGTCGAACCAGCGCCGGCAGCAGACCGTTTGCGACCCGATCGACCACCGCGACATGCATGGCCGTCGGAAACGAGTCGTTCGTCGACTGCGACATGTTGACGTGATCGTTGGGGTGGACCGGTTTTTTGCTGCCGAGGACGCCGCCGAGGATTTCACTGGCGCGGTTGCCGATGACCTCGTTGGCGTTCATGTTGGTTTGGGTGCCCGATCCGGTCTGCCAGACGACCAGCGGAAAGTGATCGTCGAGCTTGCCGCCAATCACCTCGTCGGCGGCCTGTTCGATCGCCGGCAGCAGCTTGGGATCGAGCTTGCCGAGTCGGGCGTTCGTGCGCGCGGCGGCTTTTTTGACGATGCCGAGCGCGTAGATGAACTCACGCGGGAAGCGCTCACCGCCGATGCGGAAGTTTTGCAAAGAGCGCTGGGTCTGCGCGCCGTAGTAGCGGTCCGACGGGACTTCGATGTCACCGAAGGTGTCTTTTTCGATGCGAGTGGATTTGCTCACGACAAACCTCGTTGGAATGTGTGTGGTGCCAAATGAAACTTCGCGCCCGCGCGTATCGCGTGGCTCGGTTATTTTGCGGCAAGCACGGTAGCTGAGACAGCCCGCCGCTGTAAAGGCGTGGGTTCCTGTCGGAGCGCTGCGACCAAATCGGCCAAGCTGTCGAGGTTGTGGATCGGCCTGAAATCATCGACATGCGGCAAAATGGCGCGAATTCCAGCGGCTTTCGGCGAAAATTCGGAAAAACCGAGCAGAGGATTGCAGAAAACGAACCGTTTCGTCGATTTGTGCAGCCGTTCCGCTTCTTTCGACAAGTCGTATTTTTCGTCGCGATCGAGGCCATCGCTGATCAGCAAAACCCACGCGCCTTGCCCCAGCACCCGCCGCGAAAAGTGCTGATTGAAGTCGTGAAGCGCCGTTGCCAGCCGCGTCCCACCGCCCAAGTCGTGCACCTTTAGGCTGATCCGACGCAGTGCCAGATCGATGTCTAGTCCTCGCATGCTCTGCGTCACCCGCGACAGCTCGGTGCCGAGCAAGAACACCTCGACGCGACGACGCTGCGCCATCAGCGTGTGGGAAAAACGCAGCAGCATTTCGCTGTAGCGCGACATCGATCCGCTGACGTCGCACAGCACACACAGCGGCGGCGGAAGCTGTATCGGCTTGCGGTAGTGCGGCAGAAGCGATTCCCCGTGGCTGCGCAGCGTGTGAAGCAGCGTGCGGCGAAAGTCGAAGCGGCTGCCTTTGGGCGACGGACGGGTGCGCCGGAGAGGCCGCGGCGACAGGGCAAAGTCCAGCTTGGCAATCAGCTTGCGTGCTTCGGCCAGCTCTTCGGCGGTCATGTCGGCAAAATCACGCTGGCGCAGCGCTTTTTCGGCGGACCAGCTCGGCACTCCGTCGGGAACGGGCGGCTCGTCGTGGGCGTTTGGGGCCGCCGCTTGCCTGCCAAACAGCGAATCGGTCAGCCGTCGCAGCAGCGGATCGCCAGGCGGGGACGGCGTTTTTTTCGGCATCGGATCGTCGCTGTGTGGAAGCGGCCTGCGCGGTTCAAAAAACAGCGCAAACGCTTGCTCAAACACCGCCAGCTCTTCGCTGCGATGCACCAGCACCGCGCGCAGCGCCGCCCGCACTTGCTCACGCGAGCCCAGATCGATCACTTGCAGCGCCGTCAGCGCGTCGAGCACCGACGATGGACCAATCCGCAGCCCGGCTTTTCGCAAAAGGCGCGCAAACTGCACCACGTTGGTGGCGAAAAACGATTCGACGGGCGTCATCGGCTAGCCCGGTATTTGCGCTTTGACTTCGGCGACGAGCTTTTGCGCAAGCGGGCCCTTCACTTTGGCGATGTCGTCTTGGTATTTCAGCACCACACCGAGCGTCGCGTCGACGGAATCCGCACAAACGGCCCGTCGAGAAAGTGAAATCAGCGCTGCCACCCAGTCGAGCGTTTCGGCCACGCCCGGCGGTTTGAACAGATCCAGCTGACGCAGTCTTTGCACCAGGGCGACGACCTGCGCAGCGAGCTGCGGACCAGCCTGTGGCGCGCGTGCGGAGACGATCTCTAGCTCGCGTTTTTCAGACGGATAGCCGAGGAAGTGATAGAGACAGCGCCTTTTGAGCGCGTCGTGGATTTCGCGGGTGCGGTTCGACGTCAGGATGCACAGCGGCGGCGACGGCGCTTTGATCTGGCCCAGCTCCGGCACCGAGATTTGAAAGTCCGACAGCACTTCGAGAAGATAGGCGTCGAACGGCTCGTCGGCGCGGTCGATTTCGTCGATCAGCAGCACCGGCGGACCTTCGGGATGCGGCGAAAGCGCCGACAGCAGCGGCCTGCGAATCAGGTACTTTTCCGAATACAGCTCTTGGCTCAGCGCCTCGCGGTCGCGCTCGCCCATCGCCTCGGCAAAGCGAATCGCCAAGAGCTGCCGCGCGTGGTCCCACTCGTAGGCGGCTTGCGAAAGCTCCAGCCCGTCGTAGCACTGGAGCCGAATCAGCGATCGTCCGAGCGCTTGTGCCAGCACCTTGGCCAGCTCGGTTTTGCCGACGCCGGCTTCGCCTTCGATAAGCAGCGGTCGGGAAAGCCGCAAAGCCAAAAACAGCACCGTCGAAAGCCCCACATCCGCGACGTAGCGCTGGCGGGCCAAAAGCTGTGACAGATCGTCGACGGATGTGGGGATCTCAGTCATCGAATCAGCCGCCGAGTGCTGCTTGGATGGCGCGACGGGTGATGACCGGGATCAGGTGGGCGCGATATTCAGCGCTCGCCTCGGGCGTCGACGTAAGCTCATCACTCGGGTAGGAAAGTCCACTGATCGCGTCGGGCGAAAAGCGAGCTGTCAGCGCAGCTTCGGCGTCTTTCCAGCGGAACGCCGACGGACCGGCTCCGGTGACACCAACACGAACGCCAGAAGCGAACTTGGCGACCATCACACCGACGACCGCGTAGCGCGAGGCATGGCTTGCGAACTTGCCGTAGGCCGACCGCTCGGGGATGGGAAAGCGAACGCTGACGATGATTTCATCGGGTTCGAGTGCCGTCTCGAAGAGTCCGGTGAAAAAAGCGTCGGCAGCGATGGTTCGCCTGTCGGTGTTGATCGTGGCCGAAAGTCCCAAGATGGCGGCTGGATAATCCGCCGCCGGATCAGCGTGGGCCAGCGATCCCCCGAGGGTGCCGCGGTTTCTGACCTGTGGATCGCCAATTCCGTCGGCAAGCTTGGCAAGACCTGGGATTTTGGCGCGGACATCCAAAGATGCTGCGACCTCAGCATGGGTGGTAAAGGCCCCAATTGTGACCTGCTGACCGTCGCTGCGAATGCCGCGAAGCTCCGTCACGCCAGCCAGTGAAATCAGATCACTGGGCTGCGCCATGTCGAGCTTTAGCACCGGCAAAAAACTCTGACCACCACCGAGCAGCTTCCCCGCTTCCGTGCTCTGGAGAAGCTGCTTGGCCTGAGCGACGGTGGAGGGACGATGAAACTGAAAGTCACGCATGTCGTTCTCCTTTGTCGCTTACTTCGCAGCCTGCGCTGCAGAAATGGCACGCCACACCTTTTCGGGCGTCGCTGGCATTGAAATGTCGGTCACACCAAGCGGCGACAGGGCATCCAAAATCGCGTTTATCACCGCGGGTGGGCAGCCAATCGCACCGACTTCCCCGACGCCTTTTGCACCGACGGGATTGTGGGTACACGCGGTGACGTGGTTGCCGACTTTGAAAAACGGGAAATCCGACGCGCGCGGCATGCCGTAGTTCAAAAACGACCCGGTCAGAAGCTGGCCGCTTTCGTCGTACTGCGCTTCTTCGTAGAGCGCTTGGCCGATGCCTTGGACCAGTCCTCCGTGCATCTGTCCGTCGACAATCATCGGATTGATGATCACGCCGACATCGTCCGCAGCGACCATTTCGACGACTTCGACCACTCCGGTGTCGGGATCGACTTCGACTTCGCAGACGTGGCAGCCCGCCGGATAGGTGAAGTTTTTCGGGTCATAAAACGCCGATTCTTCCAGCCCCGGCTCGACTTTGTCGATCGGGTAGTTGTGCGGCACGTAGGCGGCAAACGCGATCTCGCCGATGCTCTTTTTGCGGTTGGTGCCGACGACGCGGAACTCGCCTTGGTTCCACTCGATGTCGGCTTCGCTGGCTTCGAGCAGGTGGGCGGCGATCTTTTTGCCTTTGGCGACAATCTTGTCGACCGCCTTCACAATCGCTGATCCACCGACGGACAGTGAACGCGATCCATACGTGCCCATGCCAAACGGAATCTTGTCGGTGTCGCCGTGGACAATTTCGACTTTGTCGTAGGGGACGCCCAGCTTGTCAGCGACGAGCTGCGCAAACGTCGTTTCGTGTCCTTGGCCGTGGCTGTGCGTGCCGGTGAAGACCGAAACTGAACCGGTCGGATGGACGCGCACCGTCGCGGCTTCGTACAGTCCAGCGCGAGCGCCAAGCTGTCCGACGAGAGCCGACGGGGCAATTCCACATGCTTCGACATAGGTGCTAAAGCCGATGCCGCGCAGCTTGCCGCGTTTTTTCGACGCTTCCCGACGGGCCGAATAACCCTGGTAATCGACCGCTTTGAGCGCCATGTCGAGCGTCGCCTGATAGTCGCCCGTGTCGTATTCCAGTGCGACGGGCGTTTTGTAGGGGAACTGGTCTTTGCGAATGAAGTTGCGGCGACGGATTTCCAGCCGATCGATGCCCAGTTCACGCGCCGCTTTGTCGACCAACCGCTCGAGCAGATAGGCCGACTCGGGACGCCCTGCGCCACGATAGGCGTCGACGGGAACGGTGTTGGTGAAGACCGCTTTGACCTCGACGTAAATCGCCGGAGTGCTGTAGCAGCCGGCCAGCAGCGTCGCGGACAGATAGGTCGGAATTGCCGGCGCAAACGTCGACAGATAGGCGCCCATGTTGGCGACGTTGTGAACACAAAGTCCCAAAAATTTGCCGTCTTTGTCGACGGCAAGATGCGCCTTCATCACCGTGTCGCGACCGTGTGCGTCGGACATAAACGACTCGGATCGTTCCGCCGTCCACTTGACCGGGCGCCCGATCTTTTTGCTCGCCCACGTCACAATTGCTTCTTCGGCGTAGTGGTAAATCTTCGATCCGAAGCCGCCGCCGACGTCCGGTGCGACGACGCGCAGCCGGTGTTCCGGAATCCCGAGCACAAACGCACCCAACAGAAGCCGAATCAGGTGCGGATTTTGGCTGGTTGTGTACAGCGTGTAGCCGTCGCTGGCTGCGTCGTACTGACCGATCGCAGCGCGCGGCTCGATTGCGTTTGGAATGAGGCGGTTGTTGCGAACCTCGATTTCGACGACTTTGTAGGCCGACTTCATCGCCGCCTTGACCGCCGCCTTGTCGCCCAGATCCCAGTCGAAGCAGACGTTGCCTTTGGCCTGGGCCCAGACCGTCGGCGCTCCGTCAGAAACCGCATCTTGCAGCGTCGCAACCGCTGGCAGAACGTCGTAATCGACTTCGATGAGCTGGGCCGCAGCGCGGGCGTCGGCTTTGCTTTCGGCGATCACAACCGCAACCTGATCACCGACGTGACGAACACAATCGGCAACGAGCATCGGGTGCGGCGGCTCGACCATGTTGGAGCCATCCTTGTTTTTGACCAGCCAGCCACACGGAATGCCCCCGACTTTGTCAGCGACGACATCTTGGCCGGTGAAGACCGCGATCACGCCAGGTGCGGATCGCGCAGACTCCGTCGAGATGGAACGTATCTGCGCATGCGCGTGCGGCGAGCGAACGATATACGCATAAGCCTGATTGGGCAGCACGATGTCATCGACATAGCGCCCCGCACCGGTGATAAAACGTCGGTCCTCTCGACGAGGAATCGCGGCCCCAATCGATCCGGAAGACTGAGTGGTGGTGCTCATGCGCTTTTCTCCCGCATCGCATCCCGACAGGACAGGATGGCTTTGACGATGTTGTGGTAGCCGGTGCAGCGACAGAAGTTGCCTTCCAGCCACTCGCGCGTCTGATGCTCGTCGGCATCGGGACGTTTTTCGACCAGCTCGACGGCGCTCATGATCATGCCGGGCGTGCAGAAACCGCACTGGAGCGCGTGGTGTTTGTGAAACGACTCCTGCATCGGGTGGAGCTTGCCGGCTTGGGCGAGTCCCTCGATGGTGGTGACGCTACAGCCATCGGCTTCGACGGCAAGCATGGTGCAGCTTTTCACTGATTTGCCGTCAACGTGCACGACACAAGCGCCACAGTGACTGGTGTCGCAGCCGACGTGCGTGCCGGTCATCTGTAGCTTGTCGCGCAGCAGCTCGACGAGGAGCGTGCGCGGCTCGATATCGACCGCGACCTGCTTGCTATTCACCTTCAGAGAGACCCGAATCATGGTTCCTCCAAGCTCATGCCGTAGGTGCCGTCAGAAACGTGCCAGCGGACCATCCGCCGCGTCTGCACCCTGGTTCCCGGCGAGTATACAAAACTACAAATTCGCAAGGGCAGTCTTGACATGCGTCGCTGGTCGATGTCCGCTCTGTGGCGGAAAACTCCGCGAGTCGTTAGGCTAACTTCTCAAACGGAGCACAAAACATGGCTTCGCTGCGCATTTCCATACTGGCTGTCCCTCTGTTTTTCGTCGCTCCGGCATTTGCTGAAGACGCCGCTCCGTCTGCGCTGACCACAGCGACGATGAATCCTGTGGTCGCCGACGCGGGATGGAAGTTTGCGTCGGACAAAGGCGGCGTTTCCGTCTGGTTTCGCCCGTTTCCGGCGTCGTCGGTCAATGAAGTCCGGGGCGAAGCGGTCTTCGATGTTGCGGCGGACGCGCTGTTTGCAGTCCTTGGCGACATCGACGCCTATGCCGAAATCATGCCGCCAACCTCGCTGTCGAAGCGACTTTCCGACGGTACGAGCGCGCGAAGTTATTACATCGAAATCGATCCGCCCGTGGTGTCCCGTCGCTATTACTGCATGGATGTGGTGCTTTCACGGCCCCGCGTCGATCAGTTTGTCAGTGAGTGGCGGATGTGGCCGCAGGGCTGCTCGCCGCGCGCCCGTTCGATGGTGCAGATGGCCGACAACAGTGGACGGTGGCGTTTGTCGTCGCTGGGGCCGCTGAAAACCAAGGTTGAATTTCAAGCCCACATGGACCCCGGCGGGCAAATTCCGACGTGGATGGTAAATCGCACGACGGTGGGACAGATTGCCAATACGTTTGCGTCGCTGCGTCGAGCCGCCCAGTCGCCCCGCTATGCAGCGATGACCAAGCCAGAACCCCAAGGGGAACCAGAGCGTCCGTCGGTGTCGAGCAAGACCAACTGACAAAAACGAATCGAACTAGCGAGCAACCAGTACCAGCGACGGGCCTTTGGTGTCGATGGGCGGCTCTTCGATGTCGAAAGTGGTCGTGAGCACGGTTCCAATCGGCTCGCTGCCCAGTTCAGGCGGCTTCGCTGGGATCGGTTTCGCCGTCGGCTTGGCGGTTTTGTCAGCTCTTGCTTGTGGCTTGATCGCTGCAGGCTGCGCCGTCGGTTGTTTGAGCAGCAATGTCTTCATTTCCGGCAACATGTCACTCGGGACAAGGCACGAAAACAGCTCCTTTTCCCCGATCGACTGTTTGAGGGCATGCACACTCTCGAACTGCTCGATTTGCCGTCGAGAATAGTAAGACGGCACGGTGTTGCTCATTCCAACGACACAGCGGCGGGCTGTCGGCGGAGCATGGCGCAGCGACTGGACCAGCGTCTTGATGGTGTCACTTTGATGCAGTACCGGATCGCCTTCGACCACGGCCAGCACCACGCCAGCGAGAGCCAGCGTGGTGATGATTCCACCGAGAGAACCCAGCCAGCGAACGGGGGACTGAAGCCCGACTGCAGCGGCAAGCGCCAGCGGCGGCAACACAAGTCCAAGCCCACGCGGTGGTGCCAGATCGCCGCCCACCCAAGTCAGCAGCGTCGCCAGCATCACCCACACAAGGAGCGGTCGCGAGGCACGCCGCATCGATCCCAAAAGCAGACCAAAGCAGGTCGTGACCACGACAACCTGTCCGACGTGACGGCCATAAAAGCTGGGGCCTTGTCGCCACACCGCGTCGAACGCCTGCATAAAAATGCCAGGGGCCGGACGATGAAACAGCGTTCGCAGCGCGCCGCCATGAATCGCCGACGCACCGAGCAGAAGCAGTGTGCCACCGAGCCACATCAGCCAAACCCGTCGCTTGCGCAGCAGGTAGCGATGCGAGATCACACAGTCGAAAAAACCAAACAGCAGTGCCACAAGACCTGCCCGCACGTCGAGCACGCCCGAAAGACCAATTCCCAGCGCCGCAAACAGCATCGGCAGGCGGCGCAGCGGCAGGGGCTCGGGTTCCTCGGTGGCTTTTTGCATCGGCAGGATGTGACGGTCAAACTTGTGGCCGTGCAGACTGTGGCTGACCAGCGCGACCGCCCCTGACGATGCCACCGCGACGAGCATATCGGGCAGCACGCGGTGTGAAAGTTCATAGGTCAGCGGCATCGCCAAAAGCACAAGACCTGCCAGTCCGCCGGTGTTTCGTCCGATTCCGACGTCGATCGCAATCGCCAGCAAGCAGCTCGCCGCGCCAAGTGCCGCCAGCACCGGGACGAGCCGCAGGGTCGCTTCGCTCATCCCGAACACGCGGCTTAGCAGCACAAAGGGCACGATACCGATGGGCCCGCCCGTCGGGGGCGGCACACTGCGGAACGCTTCATTCCATAGCAGTTGCCCGGCGAGCACTTTGCGCACGACAAGCGCCACTTCCGCGTCGAGCAGCGACAGACTTCCGGCCCCCAAGTCGACAAAGTACAGAACGATCGGCAGCAGCATCGCTACCGCCCAGCCGAGCACCAGCCCTTTGGGCACTGGCAGCGCCGCGACCGCTTGTTGCACCGTACCGACGGGATCGCGCAGCGCGTTCGCGGTCACATTGATGCCGCGTTCGATGCCCTCGCCGAGCTTTTCAGGCAGCTTGCCGGGCAGGGCGGCCAGTTCCGCCAGACGGCTCCGCCTTCGTTGTCGCGAAACATTTTTGGCTGTCGACGGTCGTGACAGCGTTGGCTTGCCACTGACGGGACGACCCGAGACCGGTAGCTTGCGCGGGCCCGAAACCGGCAGATACGATCCCGATGTCACACCGCGACGACGAACTCCCGGCTGCGAACGCGAAACGAAGCCCGGCTGAGACGGTGAAATCGCCTCGTCTTGGCTGTCTCCCGGCTTGTCGCCGTCGTCTCGCTTCCCGCTCACGGCACCGATTCTAGTGCTAGTTGGCTACGCTGACGACGTTCAGTTCGCGAATCACGGTGACTTTGATCTGGCCAGGAAAGACCAGGTTGTCGCTGATCCGCTGGGCCAGCTCGGACGCCATCTGGGCGGCGCGCAGGTCGTCGACTTGACCTTCTTTGACATGGATACGAAGCTCGCGGCCCGCTTGCAGCGCATAACAGCGTTCGACGCCCACAGCACCGTGGACCAGTCGTTCCAGATCGTCGATGCGCTGGATGTGGCTGCCTTCTTGTTCGTGTCTTGCACCAGGGCGGCCACCGCTCATGGCATCGGATGCCGCGACGATCAGTGCATACGGCGAATTGAACGGTTCGTCGAGGTGATGGGCGCCAATCGCGTTGGCGACCAGTTCGGTTTCCCCGAGCCGCCGCGCATAATCGGCACCGATCACCGCGTGGCTGCCGTCGATCGCATGGGTCAGCGATTTCCCAATGTCGTGCATCAGTGCCGCCCGTCGCGCAATCTTCATGTCGAGCCGCAGCTCTGCCGCGAGCATGCCACACAGGAACGCCGACTCGACGGCGTGCTTCCACTGGTTCTGACTGTACGACGTTCGATAGTTGAGCCGACCGACGAGACGAACGATGTCTGGATGGGCGCGCGGAATTTCCAATTCTTTGAATGCGCGACGGCCCAGCTCAACGGTCTCGCGATCCAAATCTTCTGCCAAGCTGGTCGCAATCCGTCGCACCGCTTCCGGTTCGGCGCGGGTGCCTTGTTTGATAAGCCGCGCCAGCGTCCGACGGGAAATTTCGCGTCCAAAGCTATCCTGACCTTCGAGTCGCACCGATGTGCGGTCGTCGCTTATCGCCAGCTTGATGTTGGCCACTTCGCCAATCACCGTCATGACATCGGCACCGTCGCCAAACACCCGATCCAGTATCTCGGCGGGAATCGGCAGCGTCGACAGCAGTCGTTCGGTCAGGTAGTGCCCTTGGTAACGCTGGCTCGAAATTTCGAGCAGCCGCTTGGCCCGGCCCGCCGTCTCTGGCGCATTTTGCGTTTGTTCGAGCTGCCGCACGCGATCGGCCCCAGCAGCCCGCGCCTGTTCGGTCCAGTCGGCGATCAGGCGCGCTTTGGCGTCGGCAAACGTCTCGCCCGCCTGTTTTTGTAGCAGGTCACTTGCCTGCTGCTGAAGCGTGGCGCGTCGCTCTTGGGCCGCTTTTTGTCGCGCTTGCGAGAGCGATATCGCTTTTTCCCGCTCGTTGAGCGACGCAATTCTCGTCTCCAGCATTTGTTCGGTGCGCTGGAGCGTCTGTTCCCACGCCGCCACCTGTTGCGCCCCACGCTTTAGCGTTTCTCGTCGCTGCTGAAAGTCGCGTTCGGCCTGTTGGACTTTGCGCAACTTCTGCTCGGCAGCGTCGGACCGGGCTTGCGTCAGCTGTTTTTCTGCTTGGGTTCGTGCGTCATCGACCAGTTCTGCGGCGCGCAGCTTGGTCTCTTCTTGAAGCCGATTCCACTCGGTGATGCGCTGCTTGCGGAGGTAGGCAAAAACCACCGCCGCAAGAACAAGCGACAGACAGACAAACAGAGGCGTCACAAGCTGAATCTTTGCCGTCGATTGCGGCCCACGTCAAGGTTCGGCGGTCTTGACGTGTTGGCTTTGCTTGTGGCACACAGGCGCCGCCTGGGGAGGCCCGATATGAACCCGAAGCGAAGTGCATCCAAACAAACCCTGTATTTGTTCGTAACTGGCGGTGTGGTTTCTTCTCTCGGAAAAGGACTGGCTTCGGCGTCGATTGGCGCCCTTTTGGAAGCGCGCGGTCTGAAAGTCGCAATCCAGAAGCTGGACCCGTACATCAACGTCGATCCGGGCACGATGAATCCGCTCCAGCACGGCGAAGTGTTCGTCACGGAAGACGGCGCCGAAACGGACATGGATCTGGGGCACTACGAGCGCTTCATTTCGGCGCGGATGACCCGGCGCAACAACTTCACCACCGGCCAGGTCTACGAATCGGTCATTCGCAAAGAGCGCAAAGGCGAATACCTCGGGGCGACGGTCCAGGTGATTCCCCACATCACCGATGAGATCAAAGGCAACATCATCGCCTGCTCCGAAGGACTCGACGTGCTCATCGTCGAAGTCGGCGGCACCGTCGGTGACATCGAGTCGCTGCCGTTCCTGGAAGCGATTCGGCAGCTTCGGCACGAAGTGGGTCCGGGCAACTCGGTGGCGATGCATTTGACGCTGGTGCCGTACATCGCAGCGGCGGGTGAGCTGAAGACCAAGCCGACGCAGCACTCGGTGCAAAAGCTGCGTGAGATCGGCATTTCGCCCGACATGCTGCTGTGCCGCTGCGATCGTCCGATTCCCGAAGGTCAGAAAAACAAAATCGCGCTGTTTTCGAACGTGCCGCAAGACGCGGTGTTTACGTCGCAAGATGTCAGCACCGTTTATGCCCTGCCGCTGCATCTGCACGAGCAAGGTCTCGACGACAAGCTCTGCGAGCTTCTGAACATTCGCTCGCGGGCACCGGCGCTTTACGAATGGCAGTCCATCGTCGAACGGGTCATCCGTCCGGCGCATGAAGTCACGATTGGCATCGTCGGCAAATACGTGGACCTGGTCGAATCGTATAAGAGCCTGCACGAAGCGCTGATCCACGGCGGCATTGCCCACAACACCAAGGTCCGTCAGCGCTACATCGACGCGGAAGAAGTCGAACAAAAGGGCGCCGAGCACTTCCTTTCCGACGTCGATGCCATCTTGGTGCCGGGCGGTTTTGGCAAGCGCGGCGTCGAAGGCAAGATCGCGGCGGTTCGTTATGCGCGTGAAAAACGACTGCCGTTTTTCGGCATCTGCCTCGGGATGCAGATCGCGGTGATCGAATATGCGCGGAACATTCTCGGGCTTGCGCAGGCAAACTCGCTGGAGTTTGATCCCGACGCGCCGCACCGCGTGATCGACCTCATGAATGAGCAGCGCAGCGTCGAAAACCTCGGCGGAACGATGCGGCTGGGCGCGTATCTTGCCAAGATTGCGCCGGGCACGTTGGCGCATCGCATTTACGGCACCGACCAAATTTCCGAACGGCACCGGCATCGCTTCGAGGTCAACAACGCCTATCGGGATCAGCTGGCCAAGGCGGGACTTACGCTGTCGGCGCTTTCTCCCGACGGAAAACTCGTCGAAATGGTCGAAATCCCCGATCACCCGTACTTCGTCGGCTGCCAGTTCCATCCCGAGTTCAAGAGCCGCCCGCACAGCCCGCATCCGCTGTTCCGCGAGTTCGTCGCCGCCGCGCTCGTCCACAAAGGCAAGCGGAACTAAGCGAGCGTCTTGGCGCCGCGCTACTTCCAGGTAAATTCGCGCTGCGCTTCGCCAAGCTTCACCGTCAGAGTGCCGCCTTTTTGGTTGGACCAAGTCCAACCGCTGGCGGTCATGTCCAAGTCGGGTGACGTGCCGGCGCGCATCAGCACTTCGTTTCCAGCGGTCACTTGCTTGGGTTCCGTCGGCAGTGGGTACACCGTGATCACCTGGCCTTTGACAAAGACGCTGCCGGGGCTTATCGAATAGTGCTGACCGACGGGGTCCAGCTTGATTCGCGTGCCGTCGTAGACGGTAAACTCGCTCGCCGGGCCGCCGAATATGGCGACGACGTACAGTTTTCCCGGATCGCGCGCAAACGATTCCACCTTTGGATCTGTCGTCGGTGACAGCGTATCGATCGCCGGATGCAGCAGCGGCAAAAGCGCACCCGCTCGGGCAAACAGTGGCAGCTTGGAAAGCGGCGCAGCAACGGTGATGGTTCGTGGGTTGTTTCCGGGGAAGACCTCGCCGCTAAAAAAATCGACCCAGTCGCCGGGCGGAAGCAACACGTCGCGGCTGCGGGCACCGCGAACGAGCACGGGCGCGACCAGCAGGTCATCGCCGAACAGATACTCATCGCTCGGGTGCTGACCGAGCCGTGGATACGCGAGCCCCACCGGTCTTTGGATCGGTCGTCCCGTCTGTGCAAGCTCCTGCGCCAGCGTCCATTCATACGGAAACAGCCGCAGATGCAGCCTGGCGTACTCTCGATACAGATCGAGCGTTTCTTGGTCGCGTCCATTTTCCGGCGTAAATTCCCACGGCGTCTGGCTCGTCGAGTCGCCCACCTGCATCACCGACGACAGCGCCGTCTGCTGAAACCAGCGAATGTACAGCTCTTTGTCGGGCGGACTGTGACGGAAACCGCCCGTATCGGCGCCAAAGAACGGGAATCCCGACACACCCAAGTTGATTCCCATCACCACCGTCGCTGGCAGACCTCCGACGCTGAGATACGTTTTCCCGTCGCGGTCTTTCCACGGCTGCCGGTGGCTCGCAAACGTCGCATCCATGTCGCCTGGCCAGATCACCGACACGTTTTTTTGATCACCAAAGCGTCCCGTCCGACACAGCAGAAACCCACCCGACTTCGGCAACAGCTCGGCATACGTTTCGTGATAGCGCAGTTGATAGCTGTGGTGCATCGTCCGCTCGTCGCTGCCATCGGAAAAATGCCAGTTTGAACGCGCCGCCCCAAGACCCACCATCACGTCTTCGCCGTAATCGAGCTTGAAACCCTCAATCCCTTGTTCGATGTAGCGTCCGACGCGCTGCTGCCAAAACTGCTTGGCGGCGGGATTGGTAAAGTCGATGGGCTCGCTCCAGCCGTTGAGCAGCACGCCGCTCGACGGGGGAAAGTAGCCTTTTTGTTTGGCCAAGCTGAGATCGGGACTGCCTTTTTCCAGATACGGCGCATGCCACAGCGCAAGTCGCAGCCCGGCAGCGTGCACTTTGGCAATCATCGACGTCGGGTCCGGAAAACGCGCCGCTTCAAAATCAAAGCTGTTTACCGTCGTCGCATAGGGCCTATCGATCCAAATTGCGCTCGTCGCCAAGTCGAGATCGCGAATTTTTTTCAGATCGTCTTCGAGCTGCGCTTGGTTTTTGTTTTCATTGCGCCAAATCCACGGACCGAGCGCCCACGTCGCTGGCAGCAGCGGTTTCCCCGTGATTTCGTAATAGCGCGAAAGCACAGAGCTGGGCTCGGCAGCGGTCAGCAGGTGGAAGCGCAGGCCATTTTTGCTGTCGTCGCTCGTGCCAAATGTCGTTTCGACCAAGTCGGCTTGCTTGCTTGCGACGGCAAATACACCTGGGCGACGGCTTTCGACAAAAAGTCCCCAGCCGCGGGTGCCGATAAGGAGCGGAATCGGGACGCGGATTTCGTTGCTTTTTGACTCGAGCACATCGATTTCCTGCTGCATCGGACGGACTTTGCCGCGGTGGCTGACCTCATCGGCCCAGCCGCCGAGACCGTAGAAACCTTCGCTTGCGTCGGTGCGCGGTCGCAGCCTGATGTACGCGACGGGCCGTTCGCTGCGCACGTCGGGAACAAGCTGGGCGGCAAAACGTCCGGGTCCGCTTGGCGCAATCTCCAGACGGGCCTTCTGTCCGTCGCTGAGCACAAGCGAAAGCGTGATCTGGAGATTGGTTGCGGAGTCGATCGAAATGTGGTCGACGTGATGCCAAATCATGTCCGCGGGCTCACTTGCGGACAGCACGTCGTCGCCGTATTCGAGCCAATAGGGATCAAAGCTGGATCTGTCGTCGAGCTTTTCGACCGTCGCCACCTGCCATGCGTCCGGATCGAAGCGCAGAAGCGTCTCGTCGCCACGTACAAGTCGCAAGGAACTGCTCGACGGATCGAACTCGACGGCACTGTCGCCATCGCTGACCCGCACGGGCGTGAGACTTGGGGTCTGGCAGCCGATTCCCATCAGCCCGATGGCGACGAGGAGCTGCGGGATTTGCTGGGCGCGGGGAACTTGTTTGCCGATCTGCGGTCTGTGCTTTCTGGCGGCTTTGGCACACATGACCGCGAGCAAATCACGAGCGCGGCGTGGTCGGAAAGAGCGGAGTCAGGTGCGCTGTCTGTCTGCTGGCTGGGCCTGCTAAGATGGGAAGTAAGCTTCAACAAGGAGAACCTACGATGCACAAGCCTTTGCTCACCTTGCTGGTGGGTCTTTCGCTTGTCTCGGCGTGCGGTGCGCCGACGAAAATTGCGCAAGTTCACGATGCCAACATTTTGCCGCTGCGGTCGGTGCGGCTTTATGAAACGGGCATCGGCTACTTTGAACGGGCGGGGACGTTGGGATCACGGGCGACGGTGCTGCCGGTGCCGGCGGGTCACATCGACGATGCGCTCAAGACGCTGGTGGTGCTGTCCCGCGATCAGAAAACGCGGGTGTTCGGTCTGGAGTTTGCGAGCAGCGTAAGTCCGGGCATGGGGCGTGCGCTCGCCGGACTGCCGCTTTCGGAAGACGATCCGATCGATTTTTTGCATCTTCTGCGCTCGTGTAAGGGCGGCGATGTCAGCGTCCGCGTCGGTCAGCAAAGCATAAATGGCCGGCTGATCGACATCGTGGAACACGGTCACGACGGTCCGGTTTCGACCGCCGCGAGCGAATCCAAAAACGATGGCAAGGACCAGCCCAGCGATGGAAAGTCGATTCGGGCGCAGAATCCATCCGATCCGCAGCTTCTGCTTTTGTCGCAACATGGCGAGCTTTTGCGGCTGCCGCTCAGTCGGGTGACATCGGTTCGGCCCCTTGATCCATCGTTTGCGCCGAGACTGAGGACGGCGCTCGATGCGACGTCACAACGAAGTGCCAACGCCCAGCGACTGATTCGGCTTTTGAGCCGCGACGGCGGGCCGGTCACCATCGGGTACGTCGCCGAAGCGCCTTTGTGGCGGGTCAGTTATCGGCTGGTCGTGTCGGAAACCGGCAAAGGTGGCGTGCTGCAAGGCTGGGCGCTGATTCACAACGACACCGACGAGGACTGGCAAAACGTCCAGGTGCATCTGGTCAATGGTCGCCCTGATTCGTTTTTGTTTCCGCTCGCGGCGCCGCGCTATGCAAGACGAACGCTGATCACGCCGGACAACCAGTTGTCGACGGTGCCGCAGCTTCTCGGGCAGAGCGCCGACCAGCTTTGGGGCGACAATGTCGGCGATAGCTTCGGCGTCGGCGGACTTGGGCTCAGCGGGATGGGGGCTGGCGGCGGTGGCAGAGGCGAAGGTTCGATCGGTCTGGGATCGATTGGCACCATCGGCCACGGCTCTGGCGTCGGGACCGGCGGCACGGGTTCCAGCTCGCTTTTGCAAGTGGGCAACTTGGCCGCCACTGCCAAGTCGACCGGCGTCGAGTCGGGCGCACTTTTTACCTATTCGCTTGGCGAACCACTCGAGCTGCGGGCACACGGATCGGCGCTGGTGCCGTTTGTCCAAGATGCGATCGAGGTCGAAACCATTACGTTTATGCCGTCGCCGGGCGAGCCCGCGCGAAGTGGTCTGCGGTTTACCAATTCGACGCGGCAGACCATTCCGGGCGGAACGCTGGCGGTGCTGGGTGAAACGGGGCTGCTCGGGGAGTCGGCGCTGCCGCGGCTGAAACCGTCGGAACGTCGCTTCATCGAGTATGGCGTCGAGCTGGATGTCGAAGTCTCGCGGGTCCGACAGACGCAGAAAGAGGAGCCACAGCGACTGACGTTTTCCGACGATGAGTTCGAGGAGCACTTTCTGCGCAAGCGCGACCAACTGCTGCGCATCGAAAATCGCAGTGGCCAGACCCGTCAGCTGTACCTGGCGCTCAATCTGGCGGCGAATTCACAGGTGCAAGGGGCCGATCGACTCGACTTTGATCACGAAAAAAAATCGCCGGTCGCGATTTTTGAACTGGCACCGCAGAGTCGGGCCGAGCGGCCACTTACGACGATGGAAGGTCTTGTGCGACGGTCCGATCTGCGATCGCTACAAGCGGCACGGCTGCTCCAGCTTTCGACGACGAGCACGGTGCCAGCGACGGAGCGATCGATCGCTGCAGAAGCGTATGCCCGTCAGAAGGACGTCGAGGACGCGGCCAAGGAAGTCGACAAAGTGCGCGGCGAGATCAAAAAGACCGAAAAGGATCTCGAGCGGCTGCGCGAACACCTCAAAGCGCTCGGCAAAGATTCTGGCGCCGGTCCCGAGGGAAATCCACTCGTGAAGCGAATCCTAGAAGCGGAAGATCGTCTGTCGGCGTCGCAGAAACGGCTGGAATCGCTCGAATCCGATCAAGATCGTCGTCGTGACGCGGTGCGCAAAGTGCTAGAGCGACTGCCGAAAAACAAAGACAAATCGACGGGAGGCTAAATACCGACGGGGCGTGGATTAGCTGCGACGAGCGATGCGGCCTTTTCCGTCGACCGTTGCATCGATGCCAAGCTCGTCAATCACTCGCTCGACGCTGGTCTTGTCGCTGACTGACAATCCAGCGTCGGCCATGCCTTCGACAATCCGAATCTTGATGCGGCGGCTCTCTTCGGCTTTGTTGAGCAGCAGTTTGCACAGCGGTTCAGCGACGACATCGGCTTGGGCTTGGTGCAACAGCGCTTCGACGGCCTTAAACCGCACGCCTTCGTCAATGTCTTCGAGGTACGGCAGCAGCAGCTTGGCAATCTGCGGGTCGCGGTGTTCACCCATAAAGTGCACAAGCTGCGTCTTTTTGCTGGGGTCGCGCACGTAACTGTTGTCGTTTTGCTCGCAGAGCTGTTCCAGCGCTTTCAGAAAGTCATCCCCTTTGGCGACCTGTTCCAGCACTTTGAGCGCCCATCCGAGCGTCTCGCTTTCGCGCATGTACTTGCGCAGCGGCGAAAGGACTTTGGCACCCATCGCGACAAGCTCGTGGTAGACCCACTCTTTTTCCTGCTCGTCTTCGATGGTTTTGTCATACACGAAGCTGAAGCGGCGGAGCAGTCCGATGATGGCGTCGGCACTTCCGTCGTCACGCAGAAGTTCAAGGGCGCGAAAACGATCGGGGGACTGCGCGTGCTTGTCGCTCGCACGCTGAATCATCTTCTGGAGGCTGCGGGCCTGCCGCCCCTCCTTGCTGAAATAGTCTGCTAGACCCAAAGTCGATACCTCACTGCACAACTAGTTAAGGTCGCCAAAAAGGACGCGCTAGGGAGAAAATGGCTGCGGCGAGCAGGAGGCGCGTTTTTTTGCCGGCTATTCCTTGCAGAGCTCCATGCCTCGCTGGGCAGCGGGGTTCGAGCTGTCGGCGCCGTTGAGGATTTTGGCGTAGTAAAAGCGCGCTTCTTTGCAGTTTTTCTGACGGTAATAGGCCTTGCCGAGCAGCAAGTAGAGGTCAGTCGTCGTCGCCTTGTTTTTGAGCGCTTGCTTGCCCCACTTGATCGCCTCGCCGAATCGTCCTCGACCAAACTCCGCTTCGCCCATGCATTCGAGCGCCAGGCCGCGCACCTGCGGATTTCCCGCCGCCGCATAGCAGAGGTTGAAGCCGACTTCGTTGCGATTGGCGTTCAGCGCGAGCCGTCCTTCTTCGATTTTCCCGAGCGCCACGTTGCGATCGATAAACGGCGGCATCGTCAAGTTGCCGAGCTTTCCCGGTTTGCCGTCCCCGTCATCGCGGTCTTTCTTCGGTGGCACTGGCGTCTTGCCCGGATTGGTTTCCGTCGCCGCTTGCGGTGGCTTGGTCGGTGTACCCGCGTCGGGTGGACTGACCGGCGGATTCGTTGCCACCGCCGGTTTAATCCCAGCATCCACCACAGGCGGTGTCACAAGTTTCACCGCTCCTGCGTCGGGATGGGGTTTTTGCACCGGGGCGGTGAACACCCAATACAGCGCACCTGCAAGCCCAAGCAGACCGCCTGCGAGCGCCACGCCACCCGCCAGCATCGTCCGTCTTCGATTTGGGTCCGGCTTGGCCGTCTGAATGTCCGTCGCTGACTTGCTGGGCGGGGGCCGCGACGGCACCAGCAACACCCCGGCTCGGATGTCGCCGAGGATTTTCTGCATTTCCGCTGCGGCGTCGGCCATGCTCTGCGGACGCGCATCGACGGAACGCGACAGCATCCGCATGACAAGCTGCGCCATCGGGGCTGGCACGTCGGGACGGCGACTGGCGATGTCTTCAGGATCTTCCGTCGCCTTGCGGATCAGGATGTCCATCATGTTTTCGCCTGCGATCGGCGCTTTGCCCGACAGCATTTCGTACATGATGGCCCCGAGCGAATAGACGTCGGCGCGCGCGTCCGCACCTTTGCCGGCGGCTTGTTCGGGTGCCATGTATTCCGGCGTTCCCATCGCCATGCCCGGCGTCGTCAGCTTCTGCTCTTTCGAATCTTCCAGCGACTTGGCAATGCCGAAGTCGAGCACCTTGACGAAGTCGCTCTGTCCGTCGCGGTGGATCAGGAAAATGTTTTCCGGTTTCAGGTCGCGGTGAATGATGTTCGCCAGGTGCGCCGCCGACAGTGCCTGCGCCACCTGCGTACCAATCGACAAGGCATCCGTCGCCGGCAGCCGCTTTTCGGCTTTCAGCCGCTCGGCCAGGTCAGTGCCTTCGAGCAGCTCCATCACGAAGTAAAACGAACCGTCGACGGTGGTGCCGCTATCGGTCACTTCAATGATGTTGGGATGGCCAATTCGCGACGCCGCGCGTGCCTCCATGCGGAAGCGGGCGACCACTTCGGGCGTGCGTGAGTAGACCGGATGCAGGATCTTGATCGCGACGCGGCGGCCAATTTCGGTGTGCTCAGCCTCGAAGACGCGACCCATGCCGCCTTCGCCGATTTTGCGCAGGATTTTCCAACGCTCGATGACGGTGCCAAGCATTTTGCCGGTGTCGTAGGCCGACAGCTGCTCCATCACTTGGCTCGGGATTTCGCCCTCGCGCAGCTTGCCTTTGTCCTGGCCGTCGGGTTTTTCGATTTCCTTGAGGATATCGGCCCGTCGCTGTGCTTTCTGTTCCGCTGCTTCGCGTTCGCTCTCTTCTTGGCGTCGGACGGCTTGCAGGCGATCGTGAACGTTGTCGAGCAGGTCGTGTCTCTGCCGTCGCTCCCGTTCGATGTCTTCGTCGAACAGGTCAGCCATAAACGTCCGCACGCGCTCCGAGTCCGTCGCTACATAGTCGCGATTCGACGCCAAAAATGCCGTCAGATCGGCGCGGAACTGTTCTCCCGACGTGTATCGCTCGTCCGGATTTTTGGCCAGCGACTTGAGCACGATCTTGTCGAGCATCGCTGGCACGCGCGGCGCACGCAGCGACGGTGGATCGATGTGCGGATTGCGCACGCGATCAATCAGCTCGTGTCCTTCGCCACCTTGCTGTGGGAAAAGCTGTCGCCCCGTCAGAAGCTCCCACAGGATGATGCCCGCCGCATAAATGTCGGTTCGTCCGTCGATGATTTCGCCGCGCGCCTGTTCCGGCGACATGTACGAAACCTTGCCGTAGATGATGCCCGCCGCGGTTTTTTCCAGCTTCAGCGTCGAGCTGGCCAAGCCAAAGTCGGTCAGCTTGACCTCGCCGTTGAAGCTCACAAGTACGTTGGGCGGCGAAACGTCGCGGTGGACCAGCTTGATGTTGCCGAAGTTGTGCGCGTAGTGCAGACCACGCGCCAGCTCTCTCGCGATGTGTACTGCTACGTCGACGGGGAAGGCGATGCCTTTTTTGGCGCAGCGATTCCACACCGCGCGCAGGTCCTTGCCGTCGATGTAATCCATCGCCAGGTACAGCTCGGATTCCACCATGCCGGCGTCGAACACCGGGACCAAGTTGCCGTGCGACAGCCGAACCACGACTTTGGCCTCGTCGCGGAAACGATTTACGTATTCGGGATCGGCCAGGTGAGGCAGCACCGTCTTGATGACGCAAAGCCGCTCCATGCCGCGATCACCGACGCAGGCCAGATAGAGAGCGCCCATTCCGCCTTGAGCCAGCGGTGAGAGCAAGGTGTACCGACCGAACGGTCGCGGGAACTTATCGGCCACAGTCGTTGCTTCATCCTATCACATGGCCGCGGTCTTCTCTCGACCTGTCGCGCCGTCTATCGTCGCGAATCTGCGGCAGGATTTGTCCGACATTCGGACAGCGTCCGGTCCACCGGACAAAGCCAGATTGGACCACATTCGGTTCTCGACGGGAAATCGCCATGATGTTGTTGGCACGGTGTCTGCTTTGGCTCTTGCGCATGAACGGTCACCACCTTGCCACTTTGCTTGTTTCCTCGCTCGATCGGCTGATCACCCAAGTCGCCGATGATCCGTGTCTGTCGTCGTCCCTGCAAAGGGAGCGCGCGCGGCTTTTGCTTTGCATCGAACAACATTTGGGATCACCACCGAAGGTCGTGCGCGCGAAAACCGCAATGCACAGTCAGCGTCGGCTCAGCCTGCGGGTGCGCTGCTACCAAGCCTTGGCAGCGGGCTTTTTGCCAAGTCAGCGCTTCGACGTGCTGCTTTTGCTGGCGCACAGAGCCAAGCGGCGTCGCAACTACAGCGGCTCCTCGTCAGAAGCATTGAGATCGTCTTCGCCGGGTTCTTCACCGGGACGGGTCGTCGAGGATGGCGGCAAAAGCGGACTCGGATCGGCACTGCGAATGTGTTTGAGCAATACTTCGACGATCTGCGCTTGAAGCTGCCGAACCTGCTGCAGTCGTTTGGCGCGAAATCCCTCGATAAAAATCGTGAAGACCAAGACCCCCGGATGCGAGCCGACGTAACCCGACAGCACCGACACGCCATTGAGTGTTCCGGTTTTGCCACGGACCAAGCCATAGCTCTGGCCGCGGAAACGGTAGTGGATGGTTCCGTCGATGCCACCGACTGCGAGCGACTGCATAAACTCCGGCCCCAGTTCGAGGCTGTGGTACAGCCTGAGCAGCAGCTTTCCGACGTCGATCGGCCTGACTCGGTTTTCGTAGGTCAGTCCCGATCCGTTGACCAGCCGCACTCGCTCGGGGCGAAAACCCAGCGGGACCAGCCATTCTGTGACGGCACGCGCCCCTTTTTCCAGGCTCTGCGGCAGACCATAACGGACCGATCCGAGCGTCTTCCACACCACATCAGCGACGAAGTTGTTGCTGTCTTTGTTGACGATGCGGCAAATTTCCGAGAGTGGCTCCGATCGGTGTTCGGCGACAAGACGCAGCGGTCCAGGCGGTGGCGGTCCGATTCGGATGTTGCCGCGAAGATCGATTCCGCTGTCCCGCAGCGCCGTCGAAAGCGTCGCGGAAATCCACTCACGGGCGTCGGGAATGCGCTTTTTGACCGTGGCTTTGCCGCGCCGACTGCCGATTCGTCCGCGAACCTCGATGACGAGCTGGCCATCTTTGCGATGCGAATCGACGCTCAGCTTGGTTTTTTTTCCAGCGACCGTTTTTACCGACGATCGCAAAAGGAAAAATGGCGACGATGGCTCGATGGTGACGTGGGCAGCTCGACCGACGCTCGATGCCAAGACGCGGACCCGATAGGCATCTCGGTTGAGCAAAAGGGCTCCGCTGCCTTGCGCGGGTGCCGTCGCTGCTTGTTCTAGATCGGTGTCGTTGCGAAATTCTCCGTCGAGAATGATGTCGCCGCTTATGTGCTGGATTCCACGCCGCGACAAGTCGCGAACCAAGTCGACGATGTCAGCGGGCTGGAGCGACGGATCGCCGCTGCCTTGCAAAAACAGGCTGCCGTCGAGTGTGTCGGGACTGCTTGCCGATACCGAGCGCGCCGGGCTCCACATCGTCGTCCGAAAGCGATAGTCCGCCCCCAGCACCGACAGCGCGGCTGCCGTCGTGAAAATCTTGGTATTCGATGCCGGATTAAACGCCGAGTCCGAGTTGAGCGCGAACACCTCGTCGCCGGTTCGGGCGTCATGCACCGTCATTCCCACCCGCAGCTTGCGCAGAAGCGGCCCGTGCGAAAGCTCATGCAACCTTCGCCGCAGCGTCTCGACTTTGGATGAAAAATTGGTCGCGCCGATGCTTTCGATCGGCGGGGAAACGGCAGCAAGCTCTGGATGGCTGCGTGCCTGTGCCGACGGTGATGCGAGGAGCAAACCAACCGCTGGCACAAGCTTTCTTAGTGCCCACAGGCACCAGCTTGGACTTCGGGCGGTTTGTAGTCGTCGCAGACCGATCGACATTGCTCCTATCTCGCCAGCGTTTTTTGGAGATCCAGGGAGGAGAACTTGTCTGTCTCGTTGCTAAAGTCCAAGAACAAAAGGTACGCCGCTACCTCGCGCTGGTCAAAGCTTGGATGGGCGAGCAAAAACTTCGCCGCAGCGAGGAGCTTGGCGTCCGGCACATCCTTCATGAAGTCCGCATCGGTCAGGCCTTTTTGGTGCGGCACTTCGATGGCGTCCAGGAACGCGATCAGCAGATCCGTCTTGGTCTGCCGCAGCCACTCAAACATCATCACTTTGCAGCCTGGCTTGTCCGCGAGCACCGTCGACCACAGCCGCTTCGCCCACTCTTCGTTGCGCTTTTTGAGGCTGGTTTGGTTCACCTGCCGCGTTGCCGACAGACCGACTTCCATCATCGACGCTTTCATCGCTGCACTGCTCAGCGACAGAAACATCTCTTTGAACTTGGCCTCGCCAAGGCTTTTGCAGATCAGATGGGGTGCTAGGCTCACAGGTTTCTCCTCTTATCGCGGCGCATTTTTCGTCGACTTGCCGACGGGACCAGCCGCCGCCGCAGGGGACTTTATCACCGCATCTTCGCGGATCGTCAAGAAGGCGAGGCCGTCCAGGTGGTCTAGCCCGCCATTTTTTTCTGCGCTAGGGTCTCGTCGGCGGAAAAGAATGTGGAGTGGCGTGGCCCGACGCCGGTTGGGTATCCGCCGCGCCATCTTTGGCGCAGCGAAAACCGATGTCGGCATCGCGGTAGTCAAGCGGCAGGCCCAGCCGATCGCTGGTTCGCGGCAGACCAAAAATCGAACAGCAGCCACCACCGCGCAGCACGCGAAGTTTTTCGCTGGGGCTGCCATGCACTGCCGTTGCCACCGCTTGTTTGTAGGCGTCTTTGCGATAGGCATCTGCGGTCCATTCCCAGACGTTGCCGGCCAAATCGAGCGCTCCGTAGGGCGATGCTCCGCTTGGGTACGATCCGACCGAAACCGGCTTTCCTGGGGCGCCTTCTTCGGCGCAGCGCCCATCCATCGAAAAGTTGTCGAAATTGCCCATTTGGCACGAAAAATCGTTGCCCCAGGGATAGCGCCGACCGTCGGTGCCGCGCGCAGCCTTTTCCCACTCGGTTTCGCTCGGCAGTCGCTTGCCTTGCCAGGCGCAGAAAGCGGTCGCTTCTTGCCACGAAACGTGCGTGACCGGCAGGTTGGGCGAATCGGGGGTCTTGCGCCTGGGCAGCTCAGGGCAGGCTTTGGCCGCGACACAGGCCGCATAAGCTGCGACGGTCACTTCCATCCGATCGATCGAAAAGCTGGCGACGGTGATGCGCTGCTGCGGTTTTTCGTCAGGCTCGCCCTCGCTGTCCCCGCGTACAAAGGGACCACCTGGCACCGTGACCATCGAGGCAACCGGCGGCGGGGCAGCGAAAAGCGAAGCACCGACCAGCCCATGGAAAAACAGGAGCATGGCGGCGTTGTTACCAGAGCTTCCCATTTGTGCCAAACCGTTTCCCACGGCAGCGAGGCCACCCAATGAGTCGTGCAGAATTTCTGGCCCGGCCCGAAGCTGCGCGTCCGCGCGAGCGACTTTTGTTTCTGGGCGCCGAGCAGCTCAGTGACGAAGAACTTCTGGCGATCGTGCTTGGGTCAGGTGCGGCGCAGCCACTTGCGCGGCGACTGCTCGACGAAACCGGTGGTCCGCAGGGTCTTCGTCGAGCCGGGCAATCGGCCTTGTGTTCGCTGCCGGGAGTCGGTCCGGCGCGAGCCTGTCAGATCAAAGCGGCCCTCGAGCTGGGTCGGCGCGCGCTTGCTCCCGAGCCGCTACTTGGTCTGCATGTCCGTTCCCCGTCGGATATCGCGAGTGTCTTGAGCGTCGAGCTAGGTCAAGCCGAGCAAGAGGCCGTCCACGTCTTCGGACTTGATGCGCGGCACCGGATTCGCTGTCGTCACGTTGCGGCAGTGGGGCAGGTCGATCGCGTCGTCGTCAGTGTGGCCGATGTCTTTCGCCCGCTGATTCGGGAAGGCATGGCGGCAGCGATCGTCGCCCACAACCATCCAAGCGGAGTCTCCACGCCGAGTGAAGAAGATCAGACACTGACGCTCCGGCTGGCGCAGACTGGAACGATGCTGAGCATCCCACTTTTGGACCATGTGATCGTCGCCAAGAGTGGCTATTACAGCTTTGCTGATCACGGGCTGCTTCGTTCGCCGCTGGCACTGCC
>DAORGN010000007.1:53705-55050 GCA_035340095.1 Pseudomonadota bacterium
CGATTTCCGAACCGATTTCCCCAGCGATTGGCACAGGTTCCGGACCGCTGAAATGGGGAAACGAAACGCCCAAAACGAACCCTTGAAACCGACCACGCTTGCGACTAAGGTGCGCGCTCGTGAATCCACTGGTCATCGGTGTTGCGGGTGGCACCGGCTCTGGCAAGTCCACCGTGGCCGCCAAGATTGTCGAGGGTCTACCCTCGCAGAGTGTTGTGATCCTTGATCACGACAGCTACTACCGCGATCGCTCGGATCTGACGCCGGCGATGGCAGAGCAGCTTAACTACGATCATCCTGACTCACTCGAGACAGACCTGCTGGTGGATCAGCTACGTCGTCTGAAATCGGGGCAGGCGATCGACATGCCGCAGTATGACTTCAAGACCCACTCGCGGCTGAAGACGCGGCGACGGGTGGAGCCAGCGCCGGTCATTGTCGTCGAAGGAATCCTGCTGTTCGTCGAACCGGATCTGCGAGCGCTTCTTGACATCAAGCTGTTCGTCGATACCGACGCGGACATTCGGATTTTGCGACGGATTCGTCGGGATCTTGAACACCGCGGGCGGACGTTTCAGTCGATTCGCGAGCAGTACTACAAGACGGTGCGACCGATGCACTTGCAGTTTGTCGAGCCGTCGAAGCGCTGGGCCGACATCATCATTCCCGAAGGTGGCGAAAACCGAGTCGCGCTCGATCTGGTGATTGGACGACTTCAGCACTACCTGTCCGATCACGTTCATCCCCAGCACCCAAGCGAAGAAAACCGCGTCGCCCACTGCTAGCCACGTCGTCGCGTCGTGTTTCCGGCCCGTCTGAACTTTGCCCAAGATGGGTGGGGGCTTTTGTTCGGCTGTCTACCTGTAGCTCGCGAGCAGTGGCATTTTGAGCGGGTGGTTCGTCGCTGCGGTCGCTGTCCGAAGCGCTGCGCGATCGAGTGCCACGCGATGCAGTGTCACCGTCACATTGCCGTCTTTTCCCTCGACCATCGCGTACTCGGCATGGGCCAAAACGGTTGGAGCCTGTCCAAAGGCGAACTCGCGAAACGGCATCCCGACGCTGCCGGGGTTGACCAGCAACGTGCCGCGGTGCTGACGAAGCATCTGAAGATGGGTATGTCCACCGGCCATCACCGTCGTGCGCCGCTCCCCGAGCATTTGTTCTAGCTCTTCAACCGGGGTGGTGGCCAGGATGTTTTCCATATGCGATCGCGGGGAACCATGAAAAAGACGGAGCTGCGTTTGTGAATCTAATTTGATATCTAAATCTGTTTGAAATGAGCGAATAAAATCTAAATCTTGTGTTGATAATTCATCGCGGCACCAATCGACCGCTTGTTTGATGA
>DAORGN010000008.1:0-54609 GCA_035340095.1 Pseudomonadota bacterium
CGCTGGTTCCATCTTCCCGAACCACAAACAGGCCAATGAGGGCATCCCCCAGACCTTTTTTCTTTTCGGCCAACGTATCCTCCGAAAACAGGCTACTTCCCTGCGTGCTTTGTCGTCAAGCGAGCGGCCCGACCGCCGCTGCCGCAGGTTTCAAACAGACAGCCCCCGCGGTTCATTCCCGATCGCCACCACATGTGTTGTACTGTGCGCATCCTTCGTCGGTGTCTAGTGCTGCTTCTGCGTCGTCTTGTTTTGGCTGGGATCTTTTTGGCTGCGTTCCAGGCGTCGGCCAAGCCGCGGCCTGTGCAAAGAGACACGCCGCGGCGTTTTTTTGTCCGCTTGCAGTTTCTGTCCGGTCTTGCGCCATCGCTGGTTTCTGACGGAAATGGCCAAAGCCGGCTGACCGCGTTTGTGCCGCTGGATGTCGAACTGGCGACGCGGCTCGATGGTGTGCTGTCGCTGGCAGCCGCGGTTCAGACGGAACTTGCGCCCTTTTCACTGCCAAACTGCCCCGATGGTCCGCCGCTGCGGCCCCATGCCGCGTCAAGCCTTGTCGGAGCGCGAATTGATCTGAACAACAACCGCGATGGATCGTGGTGGTCGCCGTGGGTGGCCTTGCGCATGGGAATCGGTGGACAGATCGTTTCCGACGGAAGCTGTGCGTCGTCGGTGCGGCTTTTTCCGGCGTTTTCACCGCGACTTGGCGCCGATCTGTGGATGGGAAAGTCTGCGGCGAGCTTTTCCGTCGGATATGACTACTTGCCGACCGGCTCGCTGGTGACGCTGCAGATCGGACTTTCGCTGCGGGTCGATTAGGCGGGATTACTTCTGCGCTGGATTCTGCCGAGGCGGTGGCGGTGGAATCGTGACGTCGACGGTCTGCACCGGACCCAGGTGTTTAAGCTGCGTCAGCTGATCGCCGATCTCGTCGGGATTGCCGACCACCAGCACCGCAAAACCGCCGGGATTCAGGTACTTTTGCGCCACTCGCTTGACGTCCTCGAGGGTGACTTTTTGAATCTGATCGGCGTACTTCTCGGTGTAATCGGCAGGATAACCGGCAAATTCCAGACGCATCCTGTCCGACAGGATCTTGGCCTTGCTGTCGAACTTGAAGACAAACGAGTTGAGGATCGCGTCTTTCGCTTTCTGTAGCTCGTCGGGCGTCGGCGGATTCATCAGCATGCCTTGCACCTGCTCGAACAGCGCCGTAATCGACTTGCCCGTCGTCTGGCTCTTGGTCGACATCGCGACTTTGTAAAGCGACGGAAATTCCCAGCCCAGACCGACGCCACCACCGACGTTGTAGGCCAGTCCCTGCTTGGTGCGAATGTTCGAAAACAGCCGCGCCCAAAAACCACCGCCGAGGATTTCGTTCATCACCTCGAGCGCGTAGTGATCCGGGTTTTTGCGCGTGGTGCCAAGCTGAACCAAGTGAATCGAGCTTTGGTTGACCTCGCGCTTGGGCACAAAGTAAAGCCCTGGCCGCGTCGGGACAAAGCCAAGCTCCGGCAGCGTCACTTTCTGGCTCTGCTGAAGCGTCGCCAGCTTCTGCTTGAGCAGCGCCAACAGCTCGTCTGGATCGAAATCGCCCGAGATGCCGACGATCAGGTTGCCTGAGTGGACAAACCGACGGTGCCACAAAAGCAGGTCATCGCGCGTGATTCCAGCGATGGTGGCGTATTCTTCCTGTCGAGCCAGCGGATGGTCTTTGCCGTAAGCCAGCTTGGTGGACTCGCGACCGGCAATCTCGCTCGATTCGTCGTTGCGCCGACTGATCGCGGTGTACACCTGCCGCTTGGCGATCTCGATTTTGTCCTGACGAAACTCGGGTTCACGCAAAAGCTCGACGGCAAGCCCGAGCACATCGGCAAAGTCTTTTTTCAGGCAGTGCGTGGTCAGCGTCGTTCGCGTGGCTTCGCTGCCTGTCTCGATCTGCGCCGCACGCAGCGCCAAAAAATCGTCGATTTGGTCGCCGGTGCGCGACTTGGTCCCGCCCGATCGCCATGACTCGGCAAAGATGTCGGAAAGTCCGGTCTTGTCGAACGGCTCGTCCTTGACACCGCCGCGAATCATCACGTTCATCGTCATGAGCGGCAGCTCTTTGTCCTGCTGAAGCAAGAGCACAATCCCGTTGTCGAGCACCACACGCACAGGCTGCTGCGGTTTCATCGCGTGCAGCGGCGGCGGCTTGATCTGACGCCAGTCGCTTTTGACCACCACGGGCGCGGCCCCCACCGGCGGAGCGAGCAAAAGGCTGCCCATCACCAGCGCGGAAAGCAGGGAATACGAGTTCATGGTTACTTGCCTCCCTGCGCCGTGCTCTCGATCCAGACGGCGGTTCGGTTGCTTTCGATGAAGACGGCGCGGGCGATGCGCTGGATGTCTTCTTTGGTGACTTTGTCGATGCGGTCAACGCGACGGAAGACTTCACGCCAGTCGCCGTAGCGCTGCTGGGCGCTCGCCATCGCAATCGCCAGCGCTTGGTTGCTGCCGAGGCTGGTCAAAAGTCGCATTTTCGCGCGAGCCCGCACCATCTGAAGTTCTTCGTCGGTGACCAGCGAATTTTTCAGTCGTTCAAGCTCTTCGTGAATGGCGGTGCGAACCTGCGGCGGCGTCACCCCCGGCGTCGGCACGGCATAGAACGCAAACAGGTGCGGATACTTCCGACCCGGCATGCCTGAAAAACCTCCCGAGGCCGCCGCGATTTTTTTGTCCCGCACCAGCGAGCGATACAGCCGTGCCGTCCGTCCCGTCGACATTAGGTCAGCGATCGCTTCGTACACGGCGTCGTCTTTGTCAAACACGTCGGGACGGTGATAGCCCTCGGCGTAAAATGGCTGCGCCGTCTCACGCAGGATCACTTGGCGTTCAGCGAACTGCTTCGGCTCGACGGTGGACAGCGGCGCCGGCTTCGGACCTTTTGGCAAACGGCCAAAGTACGACTCGAGCATTGGCATCGCCTCGCTCGCTTTGACATCACCGACGATCGCAATCGCCATGTTCGCCGGCGTGTAATAGGTTTCCCAAAACTTCAGCGCATCGGTGGCCGAAAACGTCGCCAAATCTGCCGGCCAGCCAACCACCGGACGCCCATAGGGATGCGCCGTAAACGCCGCCGCCAAGAGCTGCTCTAACATCCGCCCAATCGGACGGCTATCGGTGCGCATCCGTCGCTCTTCCGTCACAACGTCGCGCTCGGTGTAAAACTCTCGCATCACCGGGCGCTTGCTGCGCTCCGACTCCAAATACGCCCACAGCTCCAGCCGGTTCGACGGCAGCGAGTAAAAGTAGCCCGTCTCATCCGAGTTCGTAAACGCATTGAGCCCCACACCGCCATTGCGATCGACCAGCTCACCGAACTCGTTGGCGACGACTTGCTTGCTTGCTTCGGCGATCGCGTCGCGCCAAGCTTTTTCAAGCGCTTCGACCTTTTTCGGATCGCTTCCCGACGGCTTGCGTCGCTCGGCGTCGAAGGCCAAATACGCTTTTTCGACCTTGTCGATCAGCACCTTTTCAGCGACGAAGTTCTTGGTGCCGATTTTGTCGGTGCCTTTGAACGCCATGTGCTCAAACATGTGCGCGAGCCCCGTCTGACCCATCGCTTCCTGCGCGCCGCCCACGTCGACGTGCGTGAAGTATGAAAAGACCGGCGCTTCGGGACGCTCGACGACAATCACCGTCAAACCGTTGCCGAGCTGCTTGACCTGGGTGCGCTTTTCAAAGCTGGCGAGGTCTTGTGCGTGCGCGACCCCGCTTCCCAGCCCCGTCGGCACCATCCCCGACGATAGCCCGATGGCGAGCGCAAAACCAAGGAGATGACGTCTCATTCCGACTCCTGTTTCCTTCGCTATGTCCGGCACATCGAACCTGTGCGACCGGACCAGAACATTCCAGATGTAGGGCAGTTTACGTCGCAATCGGGCCAAGCTAAACAAAATCCCGCGCGACAGCGGTCAGATCCGTGCGCTAGGCTTCGGGTACTTTGCGTCCCAATGTTCCATTTGGGCACATAAACGGAGACGTCCACCCAACCCCAAAGGAGGCACGCATGAAGACTCGTTTGACACTTTTCTCTTTGTTCCTCGTCGCAGCTTGTGGAAATGCGGATCCCAGCCCCAACCAAAACCCGGTTATTGGTGAAAGCGCCGTCACGTCCCGGCAGCCGTCGGAAATTGGGCAGGCCCTGCAGATCGCCGCAACGCAGTTTGCGATTCCGCAATCGGTGCTGCAAGCGACCGCTTACGCCCAAACGCGACTGTTCTTTGTGCCCGGCCAGGCCGGTGAAGCGTCGGGCGATGAGCCGCAGTACGGCATCTTCGCCCTGCGCAGCGCCGCGATCCGAAAAGGCGCCCAGCTGGCTGGCATAAGCGACCACGACGCACAAACCACCGTGATCGGAAACGTTCAGGCCGCGGCAGCACTTTTGCGCAGCTATGCCGACGAAGCGGGCATCGATCGCACCGACCTTGCGGCCTGGGCCGGACCCATTGCTCGGCTGTCGGCACTTCCGACCGAACAAGCACAGGCCGATTTCATCCACAACGTCGTCTACAAGACCCTGCGTGAGGGTCTGCCGCCGGAAATCGCGCTCGGTCACGGGCTTTCCGACGCACCACACCCGGACCTTGTGCCGCAGTTTGCCGCGCTCGTCGACGATTCGCTTCCCTACGCCGGGGTTCGTTATTCGGGATCGGTCTGGAAACCAGCCCCTTCATCGAACTTCACCGTCGGTCGCAGCGCCGCCATCGATCTGCTCGTGATTCACACTTGCTCGGGCGGTTATTCGGGCTGCGTCGGCTGGCTGCAGACGCCCTATCCGACGAACCCGTACAAGACTTCGGCCCACTATGTCGTCAAGGAAGACGGCACCGAGATCGCCGCTCTCGTCGACGAAAGCAACACCGCGCATCACGTCGGTGCGTCGTGGGAAGGCAGACCAACCAACCCGCGTTCCGTCGGTATCGAACATGGCGGTTTTTCGTATCAGGGCACGAACAAGTGGACCGAGGGCCAAGTCTCTGCGTCGGCCAAGCTGTCTTGCGACGTGGTCAAGCGCAACCGCATCCCGCGCGACCGCAACCACATCATCGGTCACTATCAGCCCGATCCGGTCAACCGCGCCGACGACCCCGGTCGTGACTTCCCGTGGGCCGATTACATGAATCGCATCAGCCGCTGCGTCGGCGGATCGACGGCGATCGTTGTCGATAGCAACCAAGCGAACAACGACGCCAGCGGCAAGATCGACACCCCGAGCAGCAGCTGGACTTCGTCGACGAATGTCGCTGGGTATTATGGCAGTGGCTATTACGTCGCTCCGACGGCGGCGGTGTCTGACGCGGTGTACTTTAGTTTCTATCTGACCGAGGCTGCCAATCGCGAGGTCTTCGCCTGGTGGACTGCGGCTTCGGATCGCAGCACCGAGACGCCGTTTGTCATCTTCGATGCGGCGGGAAACAAGCTCGCCACCGTCAAGAAAAACCAGCAAGACAACGGCAGTCAGTGGGTGTCTCTCGGACGCTACAACTTCACCGTCGGATGGAACCAAGTCGCCATCTCGCGCTGGGCGACCGCCGGATCAGTTGTCGTCGCTGATGCCATCAAAGTCGAGTAACGGCGATGCTGGCCTGGCTCGCCGCTGCGGCGGCACTTTCGTTTATCTCGGAACGTGATGGCAACCGCGAGGTTTATGTCATCGCAGCCGACGGAAGCGGAGAACGCCGAATCACCCGCAGCGGCGATGCCGACTACAATGGTCCGATCACTCCCGACGGAAAATACCTTCTGGTTACGTCGGTGAGTGAGCTTCAGCATGAAAAACAGCAGCGCTTTTTCCTGTATCCGACGGCAGGCGGCGTGCCAAAGCCGCTTGGGCCGATTCGATCGCTGCTGCGCCATCCCACGTTTTCCCGCGACGGACGCTTTTTATTTTTTGAAGGTTCGTCGACGGATCTGCGTGAAATTTTCCGTCTGCAAATCGATGGGCAGAAACTGATCCCGATCACCAAAAATCGCGAAGGCAACTTTCAGCCGTGCCTATCCCCGACGGGAGATCGGTTAGCTTTTGTGTCAAGCCGCGATCAAGTGGCCGAGCTGTATGCGTCGTCTCCGACGGGAGGTCCGGCGCGACGACTGACCCAGACGGAACGGGACGAATGGCAACCGCAGTTTTTCCCCGACGGGAAATGGCTGCTGTTCGGCAGTGACCGCGATGGGGCTGACCGGCTCTACAGGCAGCCTGTCGACGGTGGCACGGCAAAACGACTTTCGCCCGAGGGTCTTGATCCGTTTGTTGTCGAGGAATCAGCCAGCATTTCGCCCGATGGAAGCGCGGTCGTCTACGTGCACCGTCAGCGAGATCGCAAAGACAAGCTCTGTCTAGTGGACGTGGCGACGGGAAAACGCACGACGCTGTTTGAAAGCCAGGCCGACCCCGCGACCGAGCCTGTGTTTTCCCCAGATGGAACCCTGGTCGCGTTCACGCTCGGGCTGGGGTTGCACAGTCAGATTTTCGTCGTCGCCCGTGATGGCACAAAACCACGTCGGCTGACGCAAGCCAAAGGTCCGAACTGGCATCCGCTGTGGCTGTCCCGACCTAGCGCTCGATAGGAATTTCCACCTTATCAACCTGCGGTTTGCTCGGGGCTGGCGCAGTCGACGGTGGTGCAGCGGGCGCGCTGTCGACGGGTGCGGCGGGCGCAGGGGCAGCGGCGCGATTTTCCGGCTTGGCGACGACGATTGGTTCCTGAACTTTCGCGCTGTTTTTCTTGCTTGCTGCCGGTCCGCGACGCAGCGATTGTACTTTTTCAGGTGTCGACACCACGTTCACGTCGGAACGGACCGAAGGAGCCAAGTCAGGTAGCGACGACAAATCATCGGCTCGGCGCAGATCGATAAACGACGCGGCGCGGGACGAAACGGCCAAATCGAGGCGTGGTGTTTCGACAAGTGGCCCGGTTCCGAAATCGGGCGGGCGGTTCGTCGTCGGTGACACGCCCCATCGCAGAGCCAAACCAGCCCCCGTCGCCAAGACCGCCACCGACAGCCACACCCAGCGATTCCGTGTCGACGGAGCATGCGCGACGTTGGCGTTAGGATCGACGGAAGACGATGGCCTGGCGGGGACAGCGGCCTCGGCAACTGGCGGCGCGGAAACAGCGACGGATTGCAGCGCTCGCAAGAGCTCGCCACCATCGGCATACCGCAGCTTTGGATCGCGGGCGAGGCAGCGATCGATCACCTCGGCGAGCGCATCGGACAGTGGATGATCGGGCAAAAGGCCGCGCAGGGGTGGCGCCTCTCGCAGCCGTACTGCGATGGAAAGTCGCGCCAAATCGGGTTCGACAAACGGCGCTCGACCCGACAAAAGTTCAAACAAGAGCGCCCCGAGCGAATAGACATCACTTCGCGCCGTGGCGGCCTCGCCGGCAAAAATCTCTGGCGCCATATATCGCGGTGTTCCGACGAGCGCTCCGGTCTTGGTCAGAGACACCGGCGTCGGTTCACGCAGCGCCGAAAGCGGCTCGTCAAAAGGGGTCGGCTGTTCCGCGGGTGCAGCTTCCTCGGCAGCCGAAAGGGTGACATCGGAAGGACGCCCGCTCGTCGACGTGGTACGCGATTTGGCCAGCGCTTCCGGGGTCAACGTCGCTTCGTCACCGCTTATGACATCCGCAGCGGGAATGGCTGGCTGGCTGCTTTCGCCGTCGTCGCTGCGCAGCGGATCTGACACCAGCTTGGCCAGACCAAAATCGAGCAGCTTGGCATCGCCACTTTCGGCGAGGATCGCGTTGGCCGGCTTGACGTCGCGATGCAGCACGCCGCTGGCATGCGCTGCTTTGAGCCCGGCACACAGTCCCAGACCGATTTGCAGGCCTTTTTCGACGGAAACTGGCTTGGCAAGCTCCGCCAGGCTGTGGCCGCGAACAAACTCAGATACCAGATAGGGACGACCGCCCAGCTCACCGACGCGATAGACACTGACGACGTTGGGATGGGTCAGCCGCGCAATCGCTCGCGCTTCGACCAAAAAACGCTCACGCACCGTCGAGTTGGGATCTGCCGCGATGAACTTGATGGCGACGGGCCGATCGAGCAGCGTGTCGTGCGCCAGATACACCTGACCCATGGCGCCACGCCCAAGCAGCCGGACGATCCGGTATTCAGCGACTTCCGACGGAGGTGTAAACACAGGCCGCATTGCCAGCAGTCAGGTTCGATATTCGTATGTCCTAGCCGATATCATGCGCCAGACGTCGAGTTGATTGACAGAGCAGCCAAACACGAATCTAAATGGGCGCATGCTTCGCGATACTCTCCGCCGCGTCGACCCCGAGATTTTTTCTCTGCTTGAACAAGAAGACCAGCGCCAACGGGACACCATTCGCCTGATCCCGAGTGAAAACTACACCTCGGCGGCGGTCCTCGAAGCGCTAAGCTCGGCGCTTTCGAACAAGTACAGCGAGGGCTATCCCGGCAAGCGCTACTACGAAGGCCAGCAGTTCATCGACCAAGTGGAGCAGCTTTGCATTGGCCGCGCGAAGACGCTGTTCGGCGCCGAACATGCCAACGTGCAGCCGTATTCGGGCTCGCCGGCGAACTTGGCGGTGTACCTGGCGTTTTGCAAACCCGGCGACACCATCATGGGGCTTGGTCTTCCGGCGGGCGGACACCTGACGCACGGCTGGAACGTGAGCATTTCGGGCAAGTACTTTGTGTCGGTGCCATACGGTGTGCGCAAAGACACCGGACGGGTCGACCTCAACGAGGTGGCGGAGCTTGCGCGCAAGCACAAGCCCAAGGTGCTGTTCTGCGGTGGGACGGCAGTGCCCCGGACGATCGATTTTCCCGGCTTTGCCCAAATTGCCCAGGAAGTCGGTGCAGTTCTCGTCGCTGACATTGCACACATCAGCGGTCTGGTGGCCGGCGGCGCGCACCCGACGCCCGTGGGTCACGCTGAAGTCGTCACAACGACGACGCACAAGACGCTGCGCGGTCCGCGGGGCGGCATGATCCTCTGCAACGCCAAACACGCGCAGGCGCTTGATCGAGCGGTCTTCCCTGGGCTGCAAGGCGGTCCACACAACGCGACGGTGGCGGCTCTGGCGGTGGCGCTCAAAGAAGCGCAGAGCGAAGACTTCCGACGCTACGCCCACCAAATCGTCAAAAACGCCAAAGCGCTGGCGACGGCGCTGCTTGCGCGCGGTTATGAGCTGGTTTCCGGCGGCACCGACAACCACCTGATCCTCATCGACCTGACGAACAAGGGCATCGCCGGCAAGCGGGCAGCGCAAGCGCTCGATCGCGCCGGTCTGGAAACCAACTACAACAGCGTCCCGTTCGATCCGCGCAAGCCGTTTGACCCGTCGGGCATTCGCATCGGTACGCCATCTGTCACGTCGCGCGGCATGCTCGAAAGCGACATGGAACAGGTCGCCGCGTGGTTCGATCGCGCGATCGAAGCCGAAAAGCAGTCCGACGCCCAAGCCATCACCCGCATCGCCGGCGAAGTTCGTGAGTTTTTGCTCCGCTTCCCCGCCCCCGGACTCTAGTTTTCGACAGAGGCGGCACGATGACACGCGGCACAGCGCGGGCAGCCGTCGGGCTGCTCCTTTTTTTCTGCGGACAGGCAGCGCATGCCGAACCCGCGCAAGCTCCGACGGCAGCTCAAGCTCCGACGGCAGCTCAAGCTCCGACGGCAGCTCAAGCTCCCGCAGCAGCAGTCCAGACCGAAGTTCCACACAAGCTGACCCCGGTGCTCAGCGACGATGAGCTGGGGAAACTGCAAGCGCTGATGCTGTCCCCGCAAAGCGCAGTGCGACTGCAAGCGGCGCAGAGGATCGCGACTGCGGACATTGGCGACGGAGACGGAGAAGCGCGCTACGCGACGTGGCTGCGCAAAGAGCTCGTCGGACAGACCCAGGTGATGCAGAAGCTGATCCACGCCATCTGGGGTCAGTATCCAAATCCCGATTATCCGCGCGGACCGGGCAAAGATCCGCCGATGTGGATGATCCGTCCCGAGCCGCCCATTCCGCCGGGAACCGCGAAAAAACAGAAGCCCAAACCGCACGATCCCGAAGCGGTCGACTGGCTTTTGGCGCTTTCGCAGCTAGACCCCGCCCAGGAGCCGATTCTCCAGGGCTTTCCCGTCGAAGAAGCGAACAAGACACGGGCCGAGCTGCTGCTCAAAGTGGCCCTTTTGCGCGCGCTGTCACAAGCGGGTCAGCGCGGGTCCAGAGAGGCCGTGCATCCGGTGTTCGAACAGGCATTCGTGCGCGACGGGGTGCTGCGCGACGAGTGTGGCCGGATGATTCGCGCAATGGGCAGCCCGGCGATTCCGGGGCTTGTGCGCATTTACAACAACCGCAGCCGCGCCAACTACAAAATGCGTCGCTACGCTTCGTATCAGCTCGATCGAATGGATCGGCTGCGCCCGAGCAAAGCGATTGTGTCCGCGTCGGATGACTTGGTGCGCGCCGACATCATCCATGCCTACGGCGAAGTACTGGCGATCGATGCGGTCGAAGCGATTTTGGAACAAGTTTCGGCGCGGTCTCGGCGGGTGCGTCGCGAGGCGCGCTGGGCCTGGCTGCGCTATGTCGACGGTCCGCCGCCGCCGCCGCCGCCGAAACGCAAGCGCAAGCTGCCCGGCGGAAAAGAAGAAGCCGAGGAAAAAGAAGACTACCTAAGCTACCGCGAGCTGGCGACGCTGGCGCTGCGACGGACCCACAAAGCGGTGTTTGGCGAGGAACCGTCGGACAAGCTCTCGGCGAAGCAGCTTACCGACGAACTGTTTGCCTATTACGACAAGCAGGAAGAAGCGCTGTTTGCGAAGCTGTTTGCGTCAGCGGAAGAACACCTGTCGACGGGGCAGCCGCAGCTTGCGGTGTCGGAATTTGGCTGGATTTTGGCCAATCAGCCCGATCATCCGCGTCGCGTCGAGATGGCATTGGCGTTCCGCAAGTACGGCGAGCAAGTCAAAGCCGAAGCAGAACAGAAAAATGACGACGGTCTGCGCAGTCAAGCGGTCGGTTGGCTGCGGCACGCGGTGCTCCTGTCGTCGAACCAGCCCGACATTGCGAAGCTGCGGGCGCAGATTCATCTGCTCGATGGCAAGCTCGCGCTAAAACAAGGCGGCGACGGTCGCAGCGATTTTGCCGCGGCGCTTCACGAAGATCCGAGCCTGTCAGAAGCGCGCACGTATCTTCACCGCGTCGTGACCCAGCCGCAGCGACGCATCGACTGGCTGCGCTGGCTGTGTCTTTCGCTGCTCGCAAGCGGGCTGTTGCTGCTCGGACTGTGGCGCCGACAAAATGCCTCGCTGAAGTAGTTTTTGACCGCCCGTCGCGTCTTCCTTACGATTCCCAGGTTCCCGCGAGGGAACACAAAACCCCAAACGGAGGACGGACGATGAACAAGGTTGTCTCTTTCGCGATGTTGGCTTTGCTGGCCTTGGCAGCGGCGTGTGGCCCGAAGGCGCAAGCTGGCGGAGGAACGACGGTGGCGCCACCTGTCGGCGGTGCCCCAGCGAGCGGGACGAGCGGTGCGGCTCCGTCGGGCAGCGGCGGGACGGACGCAGCGCCGCCGATGAATGCAAACCCCGGATCGGCCCCGGCTGCGCCCTAACGTCTGATAAGTCCCGCCGCTACGGGCTCGACTCGTCGGCAAGACCGCCGAGCGACATCACTTCCGCCCCCACCGTCATGAGCAGTCGCGGATCAGCAAACAGATTCAGCGATGGCGCAAGCAGCTTGGCATAGCGATCGAAATACAAAAGCTGCCGCGTGATCAGCACAAACTCACTCGGCATGTGGGCGCCGTGCCGCTCAGCAACTTTGAGCAGATTGGTAATCACTTCGCTGTAGTCGATCCCGCCCAGCGTTCCCCGCAAAAAGGGCTGATACGCGACCTTCAGATCGGCAGCAAATGTGGTCCATTCCTCGTCGCTGACCTTGCGCGCCACCGCGCCCATCGCCGCCATCGTTTTCGCAAGCTGCATAAAATCCTGCGTCGCAAAACCGAGCAGATAGCTCGCGATCTGTTTGCGCCGCGTCCGGTCAAGCCGCCCGATGATTCCGAAATCGAGAAAGCCAAGCCGCCCGTCGCGCAGCGCCATCAAATTGCCCGCATGCACGTCGCCATGGAAAAAACCATAGCGGAGCATGCAGGAAAACCAAGCGTGCATGCCGTCGATGAGCCGCGCTTCGGTCTGTTCACGGGTGATGCCAATTCGCAAAAGTCCGTCGAGGTCGTCGACACGCACGCCGTGCAGCCGTTCCATCGTCAGCACATCCCGACGGCACAGCGCACGCAAGGGTCGCGGTGCCACCACGTCGGATCGTCCCAGATCACGCATGATCTGGTTGAATTCTTCCATTCGTGACGCTTCGCCCAGAAAGTCCAGTTCCTCGGCGATGTTGCGCTGAAACTGCGCCACGACAGCCTGCGGATTGGCCGCCCGCACCCCCGGTAGCATCGCCAGCACATCGGCACAAAACGACAGCATCGACACGTCCGCCGCGACAAGCTCCGGCAGGTGTTGACGCTGCACTTTGACCACCAGATCGTGCGTTTCGCCGTTTTCAACCAGGGTCACTGCGTACACCTGGGCAATCGAGGCTGATGCGAGCGGTTTTGTATCAATCGTCGTAAAGACCTGCTCGGGCGGCTTGCCAAGCGCAAGCGTGAGCGTCTGCCGCACCAGTTCCCAAGGTTCCGGGGGCACACGGTCGAGGCACTTCTGGAACTCTTTGACGTAGCGTTCGGGAAACAGACCATTCGAGCTGGCAATCAGCTGGCCAAACTTGATGTAAGTCGGTCCCAGCCGGACAAAGAGCTCGCGCAGCTCGACGGGGCCTGCCAGCTGCGGTTCGCCCCGAAAGCGCCGCAAAAGATAGCGACGAAAATACACCAACAGCTGGACCAACGTGACCACAGCCCGTCGAATCGGCGGGCTGTACATAAAAGCTGCCCCAAGCACGACCAAAAACGCCGACACCGCAACCCAGGGTGCCGCCCCTCCCGATAGCGCGCCGCTGCGCAGGCAATACGGAATGGCGGTGTACGAAACTGCGAGCATGACTGACATCCTAGCGCGAATTTCACGACACGCTACTCAGCCAGCCAGTCAGCGACCAGCCGGCCTGAGAGCCGCGGAGTGTGTTTTTGGGGAAAACGACCGCAGAGAGGCAGAGCGGTGAAGAGAAGCCGGTCTAGCTGGCTTTTTTGGCCTTTTTGGCCGGTTTGGCGGCTTTTTTGTCGGCTTTGCCCTTCTTGTCGGCCTTGCCCTTGCCATCGCTTTGGTCGGGCGAGTCGGGCACCTGGACTTCGGCAGCGCTCTTGGTCTTGACGTTCTGCGGCTGCGCCGGATCCAAGATCACGAACTCGACGCGGCGGTTCCGTTCGCGACCTTTCTTGTCCTTGTTGTCGGCAATCGGCTTGTCCGGACCGTAGCCTTTGGCCGTCAGCTTGTCGGCAGCAATGCCGTGATCAACCAGGTATTTCACGACGCTGTTTGCCCGCCGTCCCGATAGATCCCGGTTGTAGTCCGCTTTGCCGCGATCGTCGGTGTGTCCGCCGACTTCAATCTTCTTGATGAACGGCGAAGCCTTCAGCGCGTCGACCACATGGTTTAGGACCGGGAAGCTCTTCTTGAGGATCGTGTCCTTGTTCGTCGCAAAGAACACCGGCTCCATGATCGCAATCTGGCCGTTTTCGATGCGAACCAGGCCGGGGCAGCCGTTCTTTTTCGGATCGGGGCTCGGTGCACCGGGCTGATCGGGGCAAGCGTCTTCCGGATCGACCACCGTGTCGCGGTCGCGGTCCGGCAGCGGGCAGCCGAGCTTCGCCGGATCGGGCTTGTGGCCTGCCGGCACGTCGGGACACAGGTCTTTCGGATCGGGCACGCCGTCGTTGTCTTTGTCTCCGGCTGGACAACCCAGGCGGCTCGGATCGGGCGTGTCACCCTTGGGCACGTCGGGGCACAGATCCTGCGGATCGAGCACGCCGTCTTTGTCTCGATCGCCCGCCGGGCAGCCCAAGCGGTTCGGATCAGGCGTCGCGCCCTTCGGATCATCTGGGCAGATGTCATCGCTGTCGAGCACACCGTCTTTGTCGCGATCGCCCACCGGGCAGCCGAGCCGCTTCGGATCGGGCGTTTTGCCTTTGTGAACGTCGGGGCAGATATCGATCTTGTCGACCACCGAGTCTCGGTCGCGGTCCGGACAGCCATGCGTCGACGGATCATCGGTGCGAATGCCAGCGTTGTCCGGGCAAGCGTCTTCCTTGTCGGAAATGCCGTCCTTGTCCCGATCGTCGTCGCCGTCTTTCCACGGTGCATACGCCAGGCGCAACAGCACGCGACCGTCCGGCGTTCCCGGTTCTCGCAAAAGACCCAGACCGCCACCGACGCCAAGCTGCAGGATCTTGGCAATGTTGTAGTGGAAGCCGAGCAGCACTTCGAGGCTGGTGAAGTCGGAACCAAACGGTTTGACGCTGCCCGTGCCGAGCACTACCGTCGAAAAAATCGCTTCCGGACCAATCGCAAACCGGCGCTGGGTATCGGCATACGCAATCGCGGCCCCGATTTGAAGTTCGGACCCGACCGTGCTGCCCACGTCGCTGACCGTCGCGTTGCCAATCTTGGCCGGGGTCCGGTACATAAAGCCGGCGCCAAACGACCACATGACGTGGTGCGACAGGCCACCGAGTGCAATTTTGGGCATGATGCGAATGCCCGCATCGCTGCTGCCGTTTGATACGGCGGCGCTGCCGTCGGCAAATGCCCGCAGCGGAATCCAAGCATTTGCACCGATGCTCATCGAAACGGCACTGCGATACGGCTGCCCAAACAGGCGCACCCACAGGCCGACGCGGGGATCGGAAATCACCACGCCGGACGCCGGGGCCGCGCCCGCTGCCGGAGTGCCACGCTCGAGCAACACAATGGGCATCGTCGCGGTAATCAGCACCCGGTCCAGAAACGACCCGGCCAGATCGACGTGCCCAATCAGCTGATGCTCAATCACCGACAGCGTCTGGCTAAATGAACCCGTCGAGTCGGTCCGCCCGAACACCAGCGGGTTGTGCGCGTAGTTCAGCGTAATGCCCGCGGCAAAATATCGCGTCGAGGAATACCACGGATGGTCGACCCAGAACGACCACTCGCCAGCGGCTGTCGGTTCGTAGCGGTTTACCTGAAAGCCAGCCTTGACGTCTTGCGCATGCGCGCTGGGCGATGACCACAGACTAGCGAGAGACAACGCGCCAATTGCCGCGACTCGCCGAACGAAGGAACCAATATTCAGCACAAGAGCCTCCGAATTATTTTTGTAAAGTTAGCACGCCGCCGCGGAGTTGGCCTGCCGCGCCATCAGCGTCGGCGAGGCTATTTGACGACGCGAATCTTGTTGCCTGCCGAGCGGGCGATCACACTTCGGTCATACATGCTTTCGCCTTGCAGCGGCGGGACGGCGAACGTGCCGACGTTGGTGGCGCGGATGCCGTAGACGAACTCTTGCAGGTCATTGCCGACGCTGCCATAGAGCACCACGCGGTCTTCCCGAACATCGCCATATTCTGGCGTCCACGTCGAGCCATCTTTGGCAATCGGCAGCGCTGCCGGCGGAGCCGAGGTCTTGCGCGCCCCACGCTCGCTGCGGCTGCTGGAATCCGACGATCCGTGATCGCCTTCTTCGCCCTCGCCGCCTTCGGATGCGCCTTCGTGACGACCTTCATCATCGCCGTCGTCGTGACTGCCACCGCCCTCTTCATCGCTCGATTCACTGCTTTCCTCGCTGGCGGCTGGCGGCGTCACCACCACTTCAAAACCACCGGGCAACAGGTCGACGAGCGCCAGATTCCAAAGCTGCGTCTCTTTGCCGAGGCTGCGCAGCTTGATGTGCACCTCTGCTTCGTCGCCCAGCTTGACTTCTTTGATCGGTTTCCCATCGCTACCGACGATTTCACGCAGCACTTCGAGCTTTTGCTTGACCACATCCGTCGACACCCGCAGGTCATAGCCCGACTGCGTCACTTGGTAGAACGTCCGCAGCGGACTGCTCGACGACACCAGCAGCTTGCGAGCATCTTGTGAAAACACCACCTGCGGCAACAGTCCCGTCGGTAGCTGAAGCGGTTTCTGCTGTCCGCCGCTGTTTACTTCGATGATCGAAAGCTGGCTCACGTCGGTGGTGTCTTGCGCCAGGCTCGCATAGGTATCGAGCGCCAAAATCAAGTACGCCGACGACAGCGTGTTGTAACGCCCCTTCGCGATCGGATCGACGATGGTCAGCAGTGCGTCCGCCGGCAGCGACTTCACCTTGTCGGGGAAATGCCGCGCCATGATGTACAGCGCCTGCGCGTCGCGAATCAGCGGGTCGTAGTAGTTCTGATAGTCCGACGCGCTGTCTTTGACCTGACCAAGCTGAACGCTCGCCATGATTCGCTGGGCATCGCGCGTCTGCTTGAGCAGCTGCAGCGTCGCCGCAAGATAGATTCCGGCCAGATCCTCGCCCCAGTTTTTGTACTGGTTTTCGAGCCGCTTGCGCACGCTCATCGCCGCTTGCGTCGTCACCACACCCGATCGCGTCAGCAGATACACCGCGTAAGCCCGCACCCGTTCTTCACTCAGCGATCCCGTCTCACGCGCGACGATCTGATTGAGAAATTCGAAGCTCTTTTTGAGCAGCTCGGGCGGCACCGGCAGACCGCGCTCTTTGGCTTCCAGCAGGAAATGCGTCGCATACACCGACGCGAAGTCGTTCACCTGATTCGGATTGGCCCACAGCCCAAAGCCACCGTCTTCGTTTTGTCGAGAGCGCAGCGTCTGCAAAATACCCTGGAAGCTGACGTCCGCCGCTTCCGTCTTGATGCCAAACTCGGGCCGACCGCGACCAATCAGCGCCGGCATCGCCTGGCTGACCTGCTGTTCGGTGCAGCCGTGTGGGAATTTTTCCAGATACTGCGCAAGCCCCTGCGACAGCCCGAGCGGCAGCGGCGCAATGCCAGCCTGCAACACCCGATACTCGGCGAAGAGCTCTCGCGGAACCTGAAGCTGCGTCCGCCCCCCGCCCGGCGGCAGATGACCAACCTGCGTCGTCGTGTAAAGCGGCGCCGCCGGACGCACCGACAGATCAATCGAATACTTCCCGCTTTTGCCACCCAGCGACGCGGTAAACGTCAGGTTGCCCGACCCAAGCACCTGTGTCGCTTTCAGCTTGTAGCGCACGACCGATTCGTGGTTTTCGCCGATTTTGATCGTCTGCGACGCATCCGCGAGCACTTGCAGGTGCTTCGAGGTCTGAAGCTGCACGTTCACTTTGGCGTTTGCGCCCGAGCCCGCGACGTTGTTCGACACGCCGACCGAGACTTCAAACTCATCGCCGGGCGCCACCACCATCGGGACATTTGGACTTAGTACAAAGTCACCGCGTACCAGCGCTTTTTTGCTCCACACGCCGACGGCATCTGCCGACACCGCAACCGCCATCACCCGCAGCGTGCCGTTGAACGAATCGGGAACCTGATACACGACCTCTTTGTCGTCGGTATCTGCATCAATGATTCCCGACCAATAGGCCACCGGCTTGTCGCGCTTGCGCTTAAACGGATTCAGATTTTTCATCGCCCCGCCGTCGCCATCACCGCCCGGCGCCGCTTTCAGAAGCCGCGAAAACTCCGGCAGGATCAGGTCCAAAATCTGCGCCGTCTTCACTTCCAGCGCGCGCTTTTGGAAAAAGTACGACAGCGGATCGGGCGTCTGGTATTTGGCAACCTGCAAGATGCCTTCGTCGACGGCCCACAGCACAATCTTGGTCGGACGATCGGTGTGATAGCGCAGCTTAAAGGCATCGCCCGGTTTCACCAGATCCGGCGTCGTCACCGAGATTTTCGCCGTCCGTTTTTCCCGCGAAATGCTAAACGGCGCGACGCCATAGCTCAGCGGACTCATAAACACGTCCGTCGAGTCGATGCCGCGGATGAACGCCACCGAGACATAGCCGTTGCCTTCCATGTCGTCGGGAATCGTGATTTTTTGAATCGACGAGTTGTGCTTGGTTTTAAACCACTTGTAGCTGCGAACGCGGTCGCGCTCGATGGTGATAAGTCCCGCGCCGGTGTAAGGAGCTTTGATCTGGATTTCCAGCTCCTCGCCCGCCGACAGATCGGGATTTTTCAGCTTGAGCTGTAGCTCGGCATTCTTTTCGAGCGACCGCGTCAGGTTGCCCTCGCCCGCGATCGAAAATTCAATCCGGTTTAGCACCTGGTCTTTGTCATTTTTGAACACCAGGAAGTAGTCGCCGGCCTGCGTCGTCGGCAGCGGATAGGTCAGACCGCCCGCCGGAATCGACAGCTTCTTTTCCTCGACGAGCAGCTCTTTTTTGACCGATTCGTATTTGTACGTGCCGTTGTCTTGACGGATCAGCACCGACAGATAGCGCCGCTCAAACAACATCGTTCGCACGCCCGACTGCGCCACCGACGTGCCTTGCGGACCGACGGCAATCAAATGGACGTTGCGCTTGCTCGCTTTGCTTACGTAGCCCAAATCTCCGTCGGTCTTGTAGCCGAGCAGATAGGCCATCGGCGACACCGTGACTTGCGTCTCCGCAGCGACGGAACGACCGCCTTCCGCTTCGAACCCTTGGGCAATGAAACGCAGCCGATAGGTTGCACTCGAAAAGCGCGACAGCGGCAGCTGAAACTCCGATTCACCGTGCTCGCTTGTCTCACCGTCTTCGAGATTTTCCGTCAGCGGTTCTTTGGCCTGCATCGGATCGAAGAACTGGTAGTCGCGGAACTTGCTAAAGCTTGGCAGCGTCGGCGACAACATCAGCGTCGCCTTGATCCGACGGTTTTCCGCCGGCGTCCCAAACAGATTGGTAAGCTGCACGCGCGCCTTCAGACCGTCGGGGGACACCCAACCTTCCAGCGCTTCCCGACTGAGCTTGGCCGAAATTTTGAGCCGATCGGGCAAAAATTCCTGCACCCGCACCGCGACGGAACCCAGCAAGCTGCTGGTCTGTCCGTCTTTGACAATGTGGACGTTTACATTCCACGTTCCCGTCGCTGATGCTTCCAGTGTTTGGTGGCGAATTTCCTCGAAACCTGCATCGGTCAGCTTGAATTTTTCGCGCCGCACCGTCACACCGCGCGCATCGTCGATGGACAGCTCAAGCGGAACGCCACCCAGCTTCTGTTTCCAGTCTTGGCTCTTGACGATCAGACCGACGCGAATTTCGTCACCGGGACGATAAATTCCACGATCGGAAAACAGGTACGCTTGCAGTCCTTGCGGCTTTTCACTGTCGTGAATTCCGTCGATGGGGAAGCGCGAAAAATCCAGGTAGCGGTCGTGCCTGCCATACGGCAAAAACGACAGATCGCCGCCCTTGCTGACCTGATACGCGAGCGGCGCTTGTTCGCGCACGAAATCGGACAGCTTCGGGAACGAAACGTGTCCTTCGGCATCGCTGGTTTCGCTTTGGATCGCGACGCCGTTTTTGCCCAGCACTTCGACGGTGGCGCCCTTGATCGGCTCACCCGTCTTGAGCGACTGCACAAACACATCGTGCGTGCCGTCGACGTTGTCTTTGACCAGCACACCAAGGTCCGTCAGCAGAATCAGCCGCTGGTCGCTCTGTCCCGTCGTCTCTTTTTTGTCGGGGTCCCAGCTTTCGACTTTGAGGAAAAACAGACCGAGCCGACTTTGCCCTTTGGCGTCGAAATACTTGCCCAGATTCACCGCCGCGTACTGCGCCTTGCCATGCGCCACCGTCGGCATCGTCACTTCATCGGTGAAGCGCTCGGTGATGTTTTCCGGCGTGAAGCGATAGTTTGAAAAGTCGGGATTTTGGAACGACCCGGTGTTCTGCGAAATCAAGTGCTGGAGCTGATTCGGCAGCACCCGACCAATCTCGACGCGAACGGCGGCAATGTCGCGACCAAACAGCGGCACCTTGCGCTCACCCGACATCGCCAAGAGAGCGCCCGTCTGCATCACCTTCAGCTCTTTGGGGAACTCCGGCACCGTCAGGATGTGCTCCGACGGACGACCCAACACGTAGCCGCCCGCCGAGCGCATGCCTTTGTTGATTTTGATGTACAGCACCTCGCCCACCTCGGCGAAGTAACGGAAGGAGTGGGTTTCCGAAAACTCGTGCTCGTTGGGAATCTGCTCGACTTTGACCGGACGGGCGAGCTTGAGCACGTCGGGGCCAATCTCGCTCAGGCTAAAGCCGTACTGCTCTTTCGAGCTGCCCTTGTCGTTTGGTGGCCGCTTCGGCAACACCACAACGCTGAGCGCATTTTTCATTTCCGACTCGGTAACACCGGTATTGGTCTGCACCACCAGCACCGGCTCCGGTTCCATCTGCGCGTTGTTGACCAGCGTCAGGCTCGCTTCGCTGACCCGCAGAAAATCGTAAAGTCCTGGGATCGTCACCGACGTGCCAATCGGTTCCTTGGTCGGCTTGCCGCCACGCGACGACTTCACCCCTTTTTGCACCCGGACCATCATCATCGAGTCATGGTCCGGGATCTGCACCGGGTCGGAGTGGACATACGCCGTCGCGGCAAAACGATCGAATGTGACCTGGAAGCGATACGGTTTTACCGACTGCGCACCGTCTTTTTTGGTCACCAGCTCGACCTCGAGCCGCTTTTCAAATTCCGCCTTGTCGACCGGATGGGTAAACGCGATCGTCGCCACGACCTTCTTCTGCGTCGGATCTTGCGGATCTTGATAGAACTCTTGCGCGGTAAAACGACCCGTCAGCGGCGCGCTCTGGAAGTTCAGCGAGTATTCCGTCAGCCGCACGTCGTCGGCCAAAAGACCTTTGCGCGCCAGCTTGACTGAAAATTCTTCTCCGACGGGCCAGTCCTCTTTCGGAACAAACGTAAGCACGCGGTCGGAATCCCAGCGCCAGCTCCCTTGCAGCGGGGGCGAAAGCTCAACACCGACGGTGACTGGCTTCTTCACTTTGTCGATGGGCGCCGCCGAGCCACCAAACAGAATCCGCAGCGAGTCCGGCTTGGCATTGTCTTCGAGCCGCGTCGCCTCGGGCGCATCGACGCGCACCGACATTTCGATCGGCTTCGGCTGTTTTTCGAGCCAGCGATTGCCCAAATAGGCCGCGCCGCCAAATGCACAGATCATCAGCACGACGAGCAGCGCCGCCGAGCGGTGATTTTGCGCCCAGCGCCCGCCCGATGCCACGCCCCGGCCAATCGCGGCCAGCCACGGGGGAGGCTGCCAGCTAACTTGCCCAAACAGGCCGCGACCGATGCGTCGAATCACGCCCGGCTGGTCGCCCGCATGTGCAGCAGGAAAACCGCCCAACCCAGCGTTACCATCCGCAGCAGCGTTTGTGGCATTTTCCGTCGCTGGTTTGTCTGAACTTGGACTTTCCGAAGCAGGCTTGTCACTCGGTTCCGTGCTCACGAGGACTCCTTTGACAAGCGACAAGCATAAGCGCTTCCACCGCAAGTGGTCGAGCCCTGCGCACTGGGCGGCGGGAAACTAGCGTACCGAAGACAACGGCCCACACGCTCGCTGCAGTTTGTTTTGCAGCCCGTGCAAAAGCGCGTCACTCGGATCTCCCGCGCGTTTGAGCAGCTCACCGAGACTCTGCCGGTCGTTCTTGCCGAGCGGCGTCTTCTGACGCTGGCAGATGCGAAGCAGCGAATCCGCAGCCCCGCGACGCAGCGCAAGCGGCGCATCCCGATCGAGCCGGCCCATGAGCAACGCAAGGTCTACGTCGTCGCCATGTTCACCCAGTGCGCGAATACAAAGCAGCGCCGCGACCAAACTTCGATCCGCGCCGTGTGGATCATCCAAAAGATCGCTCAGTCCGTCGCCAATCGCCCGGTGTGCACTCGCCGCCGAATTTGTACCAAGTCCAAACCGCGCGACCAGCACACAAGCCTGACCACGCACCGACGGCATGGTTTTTTCATCCAAAAGCAGCGACTGATAACGCGAAATTCCTTGCGCCCCGACGCAGCGTGCAAGTCCAGCGAGTGACGCCGCCGCCACGCTTTCCTCTGCATCCGCGACCGCTTGTTCGAGCGATGCTTGGGCCGTCCCACCCGGTTGACAGAGCGAGCCCAGCACTTCGGCAGCAGCGCGACGGACCATGGGCCAAGAATCCCGCGCGAGCAGCGGTGACAAAAGCCCGCTCAGCGCCTCGCTTTGTCCGCTCACCGAGCTGCGACCAAACAGCCCAACCAGCAGCGCCGTCCGAACCCCGGGGTCGGGATCAGAAACCGCCCGCTTCACGCCATCCAGATCCAGCGTCCGACTCCGCCCGAGCGCCCGCGCCGCCAGCTTGCGCAGATCCGGTTCTGTTTCGTTTTGCAAAACCGTCATGACCAGCGGGTCTACCGTCGGCAAATCCAGCTTTGACAGCACGGCAAGCAGCCGATAGCGCAGCGCAAACCGCGTTTCAGCACTCGCCTGCGACGCAAGCTGCGACCAAAATCCACCCAGTTTTTCCGCCAGCTGCTGCCGGCTGTCGTCGTTGGGACAGCCCGACTGTGCCGCCAGAAGTCCCTCGCCAAGCAGCACCAGCCACGCGGGATCGACATCGGTGCGCCGATATTCCGATAACGCCGTCGCCACGCGCGGATCTTGCGGCCCGACGCAGTGCAGCGCTCGACCCATCGCCGCCGCAAACGCCGTCCGCAGCCCGGTTTCCCGTGTGAGCTTTTGGCCAAGCTGTAGCGGATACGGCCACGCCGAATGCTCACAAAGCCAGCCCGCTGCTTCGGCACGCAAAAGCGACGACCGCTTCCCGTCGAGCAGCAGCAGTTCCAGTTTGCCGACCGCCAGTTCGAGCGGCTCGCGACTGCGGGACGCTGCCGTCAGCGCCGAAAACAGCGCCGGCCTCTCCTCCACTTCCGCCGATTGCAGCGTCGCCATCAACACATCGATCAGCGCGGCCTGATTCTTTCCGCCCATCACCGACGACCGCTCTGCCAATGTGCCAAGCAGACCCTGAATTCGCCGACGCGCACTGCCCTTGGCGGTCTTTTCTGCCGCCGCCAGCGACTGCAAAAGTGACTCGATTTGCTCGGGTCGCATCGACTCCAGTCGACCCCGCAGCGTCCGCTCCGCCGCTTCCGCACTGCGCGTGTCCGTCGATCCAAGCTGCCCAATCAGCAGCGCAACTGCATCTCCGCCATCGAGATCCGAGTACAGGTTCACATCCCCGAGCGCGCTGTGTTGACCTGCCTTCGTGCCAGGCTGTTCGATCGTCAGCGACACACAATCTGTCGGGACGGGCTGCGGCAGCACGATCCACACCGGCTTTGCCACACCCGCCGTCGGTATCCGAAAGCTCTGTTTCGATGACAGCGTCAAAACAAGCTGGGCTGGCATGATCCCTTGCGCACTGGGCGCCGGCACGATCCGCACCGCTCGCAGCGACCGACCGGCGCTTTCGGCACGCCACGTAAAAAACGTGCCCGTCGCGTCATGCGGACCCCTCCACACCGTCTGCGGCTGCCCGTCATCGACCTCACGCGGGGGCGAAAGCAGGTCGGCTCGCTCGATCCCAGCTTGCCGGCTGACGGCCCACATCCGATACATCCCGATTGGCTGATTTACAAACTCGCTGGGCCCCGTCGGACTTGTGGACAGCGGTGCCACTTTTTCTGGCTTCGCAAGCAGTCGATCCGGCGCAGGTTGCCATTTTCCGTCCCCATCAGGGAAAAACCGTTCCAAAAATAGCCGTCGCTCCCCGTCGCAGCGTTCGACTGAAGGCGCGGTCTGATAGCGAAACAACTCGCCATCAGAGACCTCGACGACGACTGCGTACTCTCCGTCGCTCCCGACCGGCCCGATCGGCCCCGAATACACCGGTTCAAGCTTGCCTGCTCGCCAGCGCGCCCACAGAGCCACCCGCTGGCCTTTGCCCCGCAGTCCAGTCGCGACAACGAGTGTTTCCCCGCCGCGCAGTTTTTCGATCGTCAGCCTGCCGTCTGAAAGCCGAGGAACGCGATCACCAAGCAGAAGCGCCAGCCGGCTGCCCGCGCCCGTCCCAGCCGCAATCGCAAGCGTGCCAGCTTCATCGAGCGAAAGCGTTTCCATCCGTCCGTCTCCGTCGAGATCGACCGAAACCGAGACCGGTGGTGAAGCAGCCTGACTCGACGAAGCGGCAAGCACTTGGGCAGGCCCCGCACACCACACACACAGACCGACTCCCGCAGCAATCGCCCAAGAACCGCTCGCGAGCTTAACTTCTCGATTGAATCCGAGTGAGGACATAGGCCACAGTAATACAAAGCAGTTGACCAACGTGACAAGGTTTGCTACTCACTCCGGCTTGCTGTATCAAAGCTGCCCTGCCGATATTTGGAGGCGTTTTCCGTGACTTGCACCCTGTTTGGCGCTGCAACCGCTCTGCAGAGCGACCCGTCTTCCCTGCTGGCACAAGCGGCTGGCGGCGGCGGCATTGCAGCCATGAGCAACATGCTTCTGCCGGTCTTTCTGATCGGCATCTTCTACTTCATCCTCATTCGGCCACAGCAAAAGCGGCAGCGTGAGCTTGAAGACTGGCGCAAGCAGATCAAAAAAGGCGACGAGATCATCACCTCGGGGGGCCTGTGGGCACGGGTTTCGTCGTCTGAAGATAAGAGCCGATACGTCACCGTCGAGCTGCAGGACAAAGTCCGAGTGAAAGTCCTGCGCGAACACATCATCAGCAAGGCGCCGCCCGCGGATGTGTCAGTGGCCGCGGCAGACGAAGCCAAGTAGTCACGATGTCGTTTCAGTCACCCTGCGAATTGTCTGCACTGTCCTGCCGAGGGCGGTCACTGTTTGCCCTCTAGTTAGCCTGGGAGAAGCTCACGCATGGAGCGGTCTTTTTACTACCGCGTAGCTACCTACTCGCTCATCACCATCCTCTCGGTGATGGTCCTTTTGCCGTCGCTTGCGGACTGGACGCACAAGACCGATCGGCTTCCCGACTGGTTTAAAAAAGCGTTCACTCGCAAGATATCGCTCGGCCTCGACTTGCAGGGCGGTCTGCACCTCGTCTACGAGGTTCAGGTCGACAAAGCGGTGTCCGATAAGGCCGACCGCTTGGCTGCGCAAATCGAGGAAAAGCTCGCCAAGGACAAGAAGGTCAAAGGCGCCCGCGTGGTCCGCGAGGGCGACGGCGCTGAGGCCCGACTGCGAGTCAATTTCCAGAACAAGAGCGACGCCAAAAAGCTCGAAGGCAACTTCGAGCTGGAGTTCGCCAAGTACCTGACTCGCGACGGTCAAAACGAGCAGACCGGCGAGACAGTGTACAAGATGGATTCGGACTACATCGACGAGCTGCGCAGCTATGCGGTCAGCCAGGGTGTCGAAACGATCAAAAATCGCGTCGACAAACTCGGTGTGTCGGAACCCGTCGTCCAGCGCAAGCAGAACGACATCATCGTCGAACTGGCCGGTCTATCGCAGGCTGACTTCGAGCGCGTCAAGAGCCTGATCGGCAAGACCGCGCAGCTCGAGTTCAAGATGGCGGACGATGGTGCCGAGTACATGCAGAAGCTATCGGCCCATGCCGAAAGCAAGAAAGCGCAGTACCCGGGTCTCGACGTCGGCTTTGATGCCTGGCAACAAAAAGACACCGGACAGCAGCACACCGACGTCTACCTGAAAGCGAAAGACAAGACGGTGATGGAGCAGTTCCTCAAAGAGCTGCCGCCGGAGCTAGCGGTTCCACCGGATCACCAGATCCTGTTTGAGCAGACCGCACGCCGAAACGACGACGGAGAAGAGACGCAAGACAAGCTGTGGCGGTCGTACTACTTGTTCCGTCGTGCCGAGCTGACGGGTGAGTATCTGACCGACGCTGAAGTTCAGTTTGATCCCAATACGGGCCGCCCCGAAGTCGCGATTACCTTCGACAGCGAGGGTGCCGGTCTGTTCGAAAAAGTCTCGGGTTCAAACATCGGTCGTCGGATGGCAATCATCCTCGACGAAAAAGTCAGCTCAGCACCGACCATCGAAGGACGTATCGGCGGTGGTCGAGCCCGCATCACCCTCGGTGGTTTTTCGGACCCCTACCAGCTTCAGCAGGAAGCCAAAGACCTCGTCGCGGTGCTTCGCACGGGTGCACTTCCGGCGCCACTGCGCAAGACGTTCGAAACGCAGGTCGGTGCGACACTGGGCCCCGAGGCGGTCTCGAAGGCACGTACCTCGATGATCATCGGTACGCTCGCGGTCGTCCTCTTCATGCTGATCTACTACCGCGCCGCCGGCATCATCGCCGACATTGCGATGGTCTTTAACGTCATCTACCTGCTCGCGATCATGGCGCTCATCCAAGCGACGCTGACGCTGCCGGGTATCGCCGCCGTCGTGCTTACGATCGGTATGGCCGTCGACGCCAACATCATCTTCTACGAACGCATCCGCGAAGAACTACGCAGCGGCAAGACCCCAAGACAAGCGGTAGAAAACGGTTTCGGTCGCGCGTTCTGGACGGTCTTCGATGCCCACGTCACAAACCTGGTCGCCGGTATCGTCCTTTATTCCTACGGAACGGGTCCGATTCGCGGCTTTGCGGTTTCGCTGATGGCCGGTATCGTCTGCAACCTGTTTACGTCGGTGTGGCTGTCGCGTGTGATGTTTGACTTTATGGTCGGGCGCAACAAAAAGCGCGCCACCCTGAGCATCTGAGGCGCCTATGTCCCAGCAATTCTTCGAGCTTATCCGCCCAGACCACAACTTCGACTTCGTCGGCAAGACGAAGCCGCTGCTCCTGTCATCGGCAGTGTTGATCGTGCTGTCGTTCCTGATGTTGCCGCTCAACATGGTGATCCCGGGACGAGGACACGCGCTGAACTTCGCCATCGACTTCCGCGGTGGCACCGAGATGCGTGTCGACTTCAGCCGAGAGATTTCTCCGTCGGAAGTTCGCGACGCAATGGAAACCGGTGGCTACAAGGACAGCGAGGTCGTTCCGCTGCCCGAGTTCAAAAATGCCTTCCTGGTTCGTTTCCCTGCGGTGTCGGCCCTTCAGCCCGAGCAGGTCAAGCAAGCCGAGGCGGCGCTGCGTGGCAAGCTAGGTCAAGAAGCCCTGCGCAAGTTCGAGTTCAGCGACGGCGGTGACAAAGCTTACGTCAAGCTCGACAAGTCGAAATCGGTCGAACCGGCCCAAATCGACGAAATCCTGCGCAGCGTCAACATCAAGTCGAACCAAGTGCAGCGCTTCGGTCGTCCCGAAGACAACACGTTTGAAGTCGTTCTTGTCGGCCTCGATCGCGAAGTCCGCGCCGCACTCGACAGCAAGCTTGGTCAAGGTGCCGTTTCGGCGATTCCGTCGGTCGGATCAGTGGGTGCCAAAGCCGGCAAGGAGCTGCGCGACAACGGCATCATCTCGCTGCTGGCCGCGATCGGCTTCATCATGCTGTACATCCTGGTCCGCTTCGATTTCCGCTACGGACCGGGCACCGTCATCGCACTGCTCCACGACGCGATCTTTGTTCTGGGCGCCTTCGCGCTGACCTACAAAGAGTTTTCGCTGACGACGATCGCAGCCATCCTGACGGTTATCGGTTACTCGATGAACGACACCATCGTCGTGTTCGACCGCATCCGTGAAAACGCGAGCAAGATGCGCGACAAGAAATTCCCGATGATCGTCAACTTGTCGGTAAATGAAACGCTGTCGCGAACGATCCTGACCTCGGCGACGGTGTTCTTTGTGACGTTGGCGATGAACATCTGGGGCACTGGCGTCATTCGTGACTTTGCCTTCGCGATGAACGTCGGTGTCATCGTCGGTACGTACTCGTCGATCTTTATCGCGAGCCCGATCCTGATTTGGCTCAACGAAAAGTCGATGCAGTCGCAGAAAAACCCCCGCCGTTCGAGCGCTGTTTCGCCCGTCTAGCCGCGCCCGAGCCGCAGTCCGGCGCACCATGTCCCCCCGTTCGCTGCCCAGCCTTTCCGAATTTCAGCACAGCGGCCAGTTCGTCGATTTTCGCGGCCACCGCATCTTTGTCCGCGACGCCGGCCATGGTCCGCCCTTGCTTTGTCTGCACGGCTTTCCGACGTCGAGCTACGACTTTGCGCGGATTGTGCCAGAGCTTGTCGCGCACCGGCGGGTGGTGCTGTTCGACTTTCTCGGTTTCGGTTTTTCCGACAAGCCGCAACACCATCCCTACTCGCTGTTCGAGCAAGCCGACATTGCCCAAGCGGTGGCCAAGGAGCTTTCTCTCGGGAAGCTGACGCTTTTGGCGCACGACATGGGAAGCTCGGTGGCGCTGGAGCTTTTGCGACGGAGCACGCCGGAGATCGAGCGCCTGGTGCTGCTCAACGGCAGCGTGTTTTTGCGCCACTATCGGCCTCTTTTGTCGCAGCGCTTGCTCCTGCACAAACAGGTGGGGCCGCTTCTGACGAGACTGGGGCTTATCAACCGGCGGGTGTTCCACGCGCAGTTTGCCAAGCTGTTCCCCGATCGCCCGTCCGACGAAGAGTTGGACCTGTTTTGGCAGCTGATTGTGCACAACGGCGGCCAACGCAATTACCACCTGCTGATTCGCTATCTCGATGAACGACACCAGCACGAGCTAACTTGGCTTGATGCGCTGACGGCGCACCGCGCGCCGCTGACGGTGATTTGGGGACAGCGCGATCCGGTGTCGGTGCCAGCGATTGCCAAAGAAGTGCTGCTGCGCCGGCCCGACGCGACGTATGTGCCGCTGTACGACATCGGCCACTATCCGCAGTGGGAAGATCCGCAGACCGTCGCTCGCATCGTGCTCGGGCTGTAAGCGCTACAGCCAGCGTCTTGCGATCGCATCGCGAATTCGCTGCGCCGCCCCACCATCGGCGAGTCGCAGGGTCAGTGCCTGAGCCGCAGCGCGCATGGCCAAAACTTCGTGTTCATCGAGACAGGCCAGCCCGCGCTGCCCAATGTCCGCTTCGCGATTGCCGATGAGCTTTGCGCAGCCGGCGTCGACCAGATACATCCACTCGGTTTCGTTGCGCAGGACCAGCACCGGAGTCCCCAGCGCATACGACTCTTCTTGCAGCCCGCCCGAATCGGTACACAGCGCCCGCGCCTGCTGCAAAAGCGCCAGCATGTCCAGATAGCCAACCGGCGGCAAAAGCCGGATGCGCGGCGGCACCACAAGCTTTCGCTCGTCGATGATTCGCTGCGTGCGCGGATGGACAGGCCACAGAATCGGATAGCGTTCGGCGAGCCGTCCGAGCCCACGCAAAACACCCGGCAGCACGTCGGGCGTGGTGTTTTCGGCGCGATGCACGGTACAGGCCAAAAACGGCGTCTGTGGCGAAAGCCCCAGCGAAAGCAGCGCATCTATGACAACGGTTCGGTGCTGCGCCTTGTTTGCAAACGCCCGTGCCGCATCAATCGCCGTCGAACCAACCACGGTGATGTCGGCGGCGGAAATTCCTTCGGACAGGAGCTGCGTTTTGGACGCTTCGTTTGGCGCCAGCAGCTGCGCGGCGCAGTGGTCGACGAGCACGCGGTTGATTTCTTCGGGCATCGTGCGCACAAACGATCGACAGCCTGCCTCGATGTGGACCACGGGCACCGCCAACTTTGCCGCCGAAAGCGCCGCCCCGAGCGTGCTGTTGGTATCGCCGAGCACCAGCACCAGTCCGATTCGTTCGCGCTGGATCGCCTGTTCCATCCCGACGAGGATCGCCGCGGTCTGCGCCGCATGCGTCTGCGATCCGACCGCCAGCTGCACATCGACGGGACGCAGCCCCAGCTCGGCAAAAAACAGCGCATCCATTTCAAAGGAGTAGTGCTGCCCGGTGTGCAAAAGGATCTGCCGCATGCCCGGCTGCTCGTCGAGAAGCGGGATAAGCGGGGCCAGCTTGATGATCTCGGGACGAGTGCCGAGGACCGTGCAGACCGTAAGCGGGTTTTTGGTCATCATCCGAGCTGCGCCACTTTCCGCATCATCGCCCGCGGCAAAAGACCCGCTTGGAAGCGCAGGTGATCGGCCAAAATGCGCGCCACTCTGGCTTTCGACTGACCGTACTTGCGAACGTGCAGCACCGTCGGAAATTCGACCACGCGGAAGCCGGCCAAAAGCGACTCACTGAGGATTTCCGCCATCGCCAGATAACCGGGCGAGGAAAATTGGACTTGGTCAAGCACCTTCCGTCGATAAGCCCGAAACATCGCGGTGTACGTGTGCAAGTTTCGCTCAAGCAAGATGCGATAACAGAGCGACGCGCCCTGCGACAAAAGCAGCCTGTAGGCCGGAACTCCGTCGACACCGCCTTCGGGATGATACGGCGACGCCGTCACCACATCGACATCCGGCAACAGCAGCGCACACAGGCCCAAGATTTCGCCAAACTCATACGTTCCGTCGGCGTCCGTCGTCACCACCACATCGCTGCGGCTGTGGGCAAAACCGGTTCGCAGAGCCGCCCCAAGCCCGCGATTTTGCTCGTGGGACAGCACGCAAAAGCGCGGATCGGACCCAAAACATTCCCGCAGAAGCCGCGGCGTCGCATCGGTCGATCCATCGTCGACGAGCAGCACTTTCACATCCGCGTAGCGGCTCGCCAGTTTGTCGAGCACCGCGGGCAGCCGAGCACAGAGCTGCGGCAGCGCGTCTTCTTCGTTAAAGCACGGAATGACGATCGACAGCGTTTCGCGCGATGAAAGTTCGGACACGCCCGCATTTTACGGCAACCGTGCCGCCAGGTATCGACACAGAAGCCACCTGTTTTTTCCCAAGTTACTTGGGAACGAGCGCCGGCAGAACGCGCTGGGCCTGTTCGGGAACCATGCGAAGCAAAAAACTGTCCGCCGTCGCCGTCGCGATCACTTGGCTTGTCGCGGGCCGATCCGTCGATGAAAGCAAGCGATTCACCGTGTCGACAGCAAGGCCGCGGCCCAGATCGTCGACGAAAAATACCGGTGGTTGGGACTGCCCAGGCGGAATCGCCAGCGGCGACAAATGGAGCAGGCGCAGCGCAGTTTCCGACAGCTCTGACGGGGAAAAATCACTTTCGCGCCCACTTGGACCCCGCAGTCCGACTTGCAGCGACGTCAAAAACAGATCGACGAAGTTGCCTTCGCGTTCGGCAATCAGCTCACCGTCGGGCGTCTGGACAAACGCATCGGGATAGCCAAGCAGCGCTGAAACCACCTGTCGCTGCTCCTCCTCGTTTTCAAAGTAGTCGGGCCCAATCGGCGTCTTGCGCGCCGCAACATGGGTCACAGGCAACCCGGACCCACGCAGCAGCTCGGCGAGCTTTTCGGCAAACGCCGGATGATGCGCCGCCCGCGCTGAAAGACCCGTCACCCGCGGCTCCGGTCGAATCAGCTGAAGCTGTTCAGAAAGCCAGGCCCCAAACGGGGCCGCGACCTGCGAACCTTCGGCCAGTGCCGCCGCGAACAGTGGCTGTTCCGCCCCCAAATGCACCGCGAGCGACTCCCACAGCCCGCGCTCAGACCGGGCACCCGGCCCCACTTTTACGTCGGTCAGCTGCAAGATCGGATTTTTCCGTTCGCGCCGAAACACAAGCTGCTCCGGCTCGCCACGGACGCACACGCTCAGCGATTCGGCATCGACTTGCTCGGGACGCAGCGCCAGCTCGTAGCGATACAGCGCATCTTGCGCGAACACCTCGATTGCGAACGCGACATCGGACCGCGGTGGTGAGGCAAGCCGACAGACCGGCAGGCTTGCGCGCTGTCCCGGCTTTTGACCATGCAGCGCAAGCTGCCGAAGCTGCGCCAGCGCTTTGAGCAAGTTCGATTTCCCCGTCGCTGCATCGCCCACGATCAGCGCCAGCGGCAGCACCCGAAAACCATCGGGCAAGATTGGTCCCAAAGGCGCACTTTCCGTCCCTTCCGGCGCTCGCAAATCGAGCTGCCAGCGCGGACCAAACGACAGAAAGTTCTCCACGGCGAAGCGGACAAGCATGGGAGCGCGACTTTGCGCAAGCGACGCTTTGGGGTCAAGCACTTGTCGCTCTGGGGTAGCTCTGTTACCGTCCGGTCTGAAGGAGTTTTTATCGCATGCGCAAACTGCTGTGGAGTGCGGCCCTGTCCTTGGCTGTGGCCTCGTCGGCCTGCTCAAATGAAACGGCGGTCCTTTCTCTCGACCCGCCGCAGGGAACGTACTCGGGCGGCGAAGAGATCGTGATCAAAGGCCGCAACTTTCCGACGGGCCGAGGCGGTGTCAGCGTCCTGTTCGGTCGTCACGCGGCCACCAACGTGATCCTCGAAAGCGCCAGCGCGATTCGCGTCACATCCCCGGCGGGCGATCGCAACACCAAGGCCGACATCGTGGTCATGTTCGACGATGGCCGCGCCTACCAGCTCAAGGATGCGTTTCAGTATCTCGACGCGACGGACAACAGCAAGGTGATGAAGCACTTCGGCAACAAGAAGTAGCTCCGCGGCGGTTTTTGGCTAGACTGCGCCCGCATGTCTAGCGCGATGGATCGATTGATTTCGGCGGACGAAATCCGCGTGACCGCCGAAATGGCGAATCTTACGCTTCCCGAACAAGAAATTCCCAAGCTGGTCGACGAGCTGTCGGCGATCTTGGGTTACGCGCAGTCGCTTTTGGCCGTCGACGTGACTGGGGTTCCGCCAATGACCCATGCGGTGCCGTCGCACTGTCCGCTGCGTGGCGATGTCGTCCTTGCGCACGACTCGACAGACTCCGCGATGCGCAATGCCCCCGCCAAGGAAGCATCCTATTTTGCAGTTCCGGCGGTGTTTGCGGGCGGCGACGACGGATTTGATGCGGAGGGCTAAGCGATGACGGCGCAACAGTCTGTCGGTGATTCGTTCGGTTCGGCGCTGGAACTGGCCCAAAAAGTCCGCTCGCGTGAGGTGTCTGCCGTTGAAGTAACCCGCAGCTACCTCCAGCGCATCCGCCGGTTCGACGAAGCGCTTGGCTGTTTTTTGTGCGTCGATGAAAAAGGGGCGCTCGCCGCAGCCCAAGCCGTCGATGAAAAAGTTCGCGACGGTGCCGACGAAGAGCTTGTGCTGGCCGGCGTGCCGGTCGGCATCAAGGACATGCTGTGTACAGAGGGACTGGCCACGACGGCGGGATCGAAAATCCTGGCCGGGTTTGTGCCGCCTTACGATGCGACGGTGGTGGCCAAGCTGCGCGACGCGGGCGCGATCATCATTGGCAAGTGCAATCTCGACGAGTTTGCGATGGGCTCGTCGAATGAAAATTCGGCGTATAAGCCGTGCAAAAATCCCTGGGATCTGACGCGGGTGCCAGGCGGCAGCTCGGGGGGTTCGGCAGCAGCGGTGGCGGCGTCGCTGTGTCCGATCAGCCTGGGCACCGATACCGGCGGTTCGATTCGCCAGCCAGCGGCGCTGTGCGGCATCACCGGGATGAAGCCGACGTATGGCCGGGTCTCGCGTTATGGCGTGATTGCGTTTGCCAGCTCGCTCGATCAGGTGGGGCCGCTCGGAACAAGTGCAATCGACGTCGCACAGACGCTGCAAGTGATCGGCGGCCACGACAGCCACGACGCAACCAGCTTGGCGATGGAACAGCCCGATTATTTGGCCGCGTGTCAAAGACCGCTCGTCGACAAAGGCCGGCGCGTGCGGATTGGCGTGCCCAAAGAATACTTCGCCAAAGGGCTCGATCCGCGGATTGAACGCTGTGTGCGCGATGCCATGGCTCGTCTGGAACGTGACGGCGCCGAGCTGGTCGATGTGTCGCTGCCTCTCACCGAGCATGCGGTGGCGATTTATTACCTGGTGGCAACCGCCGAAGCGTCGAGCAATCTGTCGCGTTACGACGGTGTGCGCTACGGCTTGCGCGTCACAGCGAAAGAAGGCGAGCCACTGTCCGGTCCGTCAGCGCTCGTCGAGATGTACAAACGAACGCGCGCGGCTGGTTTTGGTCCAGAAGTCCGCCGTCGCGTCATGCTCGGGACGTATGTGCTGCGATCGGGCTATTACGATGCCTATTATCGTCGCGCAAGCCAGGTGCGGACGCTGGTGGCGCGTGATTTTGCCGCGGCGTTTGCGCGCTGTGATGTGCTGCTCACGCCGACGTCGCCGGTGCTGCCGTTTCGGCTGGGTGAGCGCCTGCACGATCCGCTGGCGATGTATCTATCGGACATCTACACGATTGGCTGCAACTTGGCGGGGCTGCCGGGGCTGTCGATGCCGTGTGGTTTCGTCTGTGAACCGGGTGATGAAAAGCCACTTCCCGTCGGGTTGCAAATCCTCGGGCCGGCGCTCCACGACGCCGAAGTGCTGCGCGTGGCGGCGGCGTATCAACGGCTGACCGACTGGCATACCCGCAGGCCGACCGCATTTTTGGCAAAAAAGGAGCCCGCGTAACATGGCGTCTCCCGTCGAGTATGAGCCAATCATCGGCCTGGAAGTCCACGTCCAACTCAGCACGCTGAGCAAAGCGTTCTGTGGGGCCAAAGCGGCGTTTGGTGGGGCCCCCAACTCGTACATCGATCCGTACACGCTCGGGCTGCCCGGCGCGCTGCCGGTTCTCAATCACCGGGCGGTCGAGTTCGCGCTGCGCATGGGTCTGGCCTGCCAGTGCGACATTGCGCTTCGTAGTGAGCTTTCGCGCAAACACTACTTTTACCCCGACTCGCCGAAGGGTTATCAGATCAGCCAATTTGACAAGCCGATCTGTGAAAACGGCCACGTCGAGTTTGTGCTGCGCGGCGAAAAAAAGCGCGTCGGACTCCAGCGCATCCACATCGAGGAAGACGCCGGCAAAAACCTCCACCTGCCGGGCGGACGAACGTCGCTGGTCGATTTCAACCGCGCCGGAGTGCCGCTCATCGAAGTGGTGTCGCTGCCCGAAATTCGTTCGGCGGAAGAAGCGGCAGAATATCTGCGAGCCCTGCGTCAACTGGTCCGTTTTCTGGGAATTTCCGACGGAAATATGGAAGAAGGATCGCTGCGCTGCGATGCCAACGTGTCGATTCGTCCACGCGGCCAAACGACGCTGGGCCAGCGCACCGAGCTGAAAAACATCAACTCGTTTAAGTACGTCCAGCACGCGATTGAGCACGAAATCCTGCGCCAAATCGACGTCGTTCAGTCGGGCGGCAAGGTGGTGATGGAAACCCGCGGCTGGGACGCGGCGCGCGGCACGTCACGGAGTCAGCGCAAAAAAGAACAAGCGCACGACTATCGCTACATGCCCGACCCGGATCTGCCGCCGCTTCATATCGATCCGCTGTGGCTTGATTCGATCCGCGCAGCGCTGCCAGCAACGCCGATGCAGCGTCGGGATCGCTACATCGATCGGCTGGGGCTGTCGCCCTATGATGCATCGGTGCTGACGGCAGAGCGCGAGCTGTGTGATTTTTTTGATGCCGCGCTGGTCGCGTCGGGCGTGTCCACGGACAGTGAATCGGTCAGCGAAGCGCAGTGCAGCCGGGCCAAGCTGTGTGCGAACTGGCTGTCGTCGGAGCTTTTGGGGCTGCTCAACAAAGAAAGCCGCGACATCACCGCGTCGCCCGTTTCTGCCGAATCTCTCGGCGAGCTTGTGCGCTACATTTCCGACGACATCATCAGCGGCAAGCAGGGCAAAGAGGTCTTTTCGCGGATGTACGAAAGCCGGGAAACCCCGACGGACATCATCGAAAGACTGGGGCTGCGTCAGATCACCGACGAAGCCGTGATCACTGCCGCCTGCCGCAAAGTCGTCGCCGACCCGGCGCTTGCGAAACAGATCGAAAAGTACAAACAAAATCCCAAGCTGCTCGGTTTCTTCGTCGGAAAAGCGCTCGCGGAAACGCAAGGCAAGGCCAAACCCGATCTGCTTTCCACGATCATGCAGCGCGTTCTGAGCGAGAAATAGCCATGTCCGCTTCTTTGCACCCTACCCTTTTGTCGCCGCTGCGCTTTGATAAGGGCCTTTGCGAGCTCTTGCTCATCGACCAGCTGGCACTGCCCGGCGAAGAAATCTGGCGCCGCTACAGCGACTACCAAGCGGTGGCCGATGCGATCCGCAACATGGTCGTCCGGGGCGCGCCCGCGATTGGCATTGCGGCAGCGTTTGGCGTCGTGCTCGGCGTCAAAGCCGGTGAGCCGCTCGATCAGGTGATTGCGACGCTGCGCAGCACTCGTCCGACGGCGGTGAACCTGTTTTGGGCGCTCGACCGGATGCAGCGCCGGGCCGCCGAGCTGTCGATCCTGTCACACCACAAACAAGTCGAAGGCCTGTGCACCGAAGCGCAAGCCATATGGGACGAAGATGTCGCGATGTGTCTGCGAATGGCAGAGCATGGCGCAAAGCTACTGCCACCCGGAAACGTCCTCACACACTGCAATGCCGGGGGCTTGGCGACCGGTGGATATGGAACCGCCGTCGGAGTGATTCGCAGTGCGTTTGCACTTGGACACATTGCCGGCGTCTTTGCCGACGAAACGCGACCGTTTTTGCAAGGCGCTCGTCTGACCGCGTATGAATTTCAAAAAGCCGGCGTGCCCGTCACGGTCATCTGCGACAACATGGCCGGCCACCTGATGGCGCGCGGCGAAATCCAGAGCGTCATCGTCGGTGCCGACCGCATTGCCAAAAACGGCGATGTCGCCAACAAAATCGGCACCTACTCGCTGGCCGTGCTCGCCAAAGCCCATGGCATCCCGTTTTTCGTCGCGGCACCGCGCTCGACGCTTGATCCGAAAACGGCGTCGGGTCGCGACATCCCGATCGAAGAACGCAGCACCGAAGAGGTCGTCAAAATCGGTCCCGTTCGCTTGGCGCCGGTCGGAGTACTGGCTCGACATCCGGCCTTTGACGTCACGCCAGCACATCTTGTCACTGCAATCATCACGGATGCTGGCATCGCAAGGGCTCCCTATGATACGAGCCTGTCTGCGCTTCTTTTGGCCACATAGACAGAAAGTCCTTTGGCCTCAAACTCGGAAATCCTGCAAAATCAAACCAGAGAGGACCGGCATCCGTTGGCCGCGTTCTTCGTCGTGAGCCGATAGGTAAACGGGGAGGGTGTCTTGGAGAAACTAAAGGCTGGAGGGGAAACCTCCGCATACTGCACGTCATGTAAGGACATGCGCCACCATGTGGTTGTTGCCATGGACGGCGACGTGCCTGCCAAAGTGGAATGTCTCAGCTGCCACAAGCAGCACAAGTTCAAGGCTGCACCGCCTGGCACCAAGGTCGCCAAAGCGGCTGCGGGAGGGACGAAGGCTCCGCGGGCCAAGTCGGCGACGCGACCGGCGGCGCACTCGGTGCCGGTGGTCACGGGACCCAATCCGCTGGATACGATCTTGCAAACGCGCGGCATCGGCAGTGCCCGCAGCTACTCGCCCGCAGAACGCTACGCCGTGGGTGAGCTGGTGTCGCACCCCAATTTCGGGATCGGCGCCGTGACGGCCACGCCTTCGCCGGGCAAGATGTCGGTGCTGTTCCGTGACACGACGCGGCTGCTTTTGCACGAACGCACGCCCGTGGCGGTGGCCCCGGTGGCCAAGCTCGGCCCGCCGCCTCGTCGGGAGGAGTCGCCGACCGGTCCCGCCGATCGGCCCCCGAAAGTAAAGCCGCTTTTGTAAGATCGGTTTTTTGGTCTGCGAGCCACCGCGTCACACAAGCCGTGCTAGGCTGTGGCGCTGGTGAGCATCGCGACGCGGGTTACGCTTCTGACGGTCCTTCTGGTGACGCTGGCACTCGGCGTCTACGGGACTCTTAGTATGCGCGGTCGTCGGGCCGAACGAACCGCCGAGCTTGAGCGGCAGACGTGGCTGTTTGGCTCGGCGCTCAAGGTCGCGCTCGAGGCCGCGGCGCAAGACGGTCTGTACGAAGACTTGCATGGGCTGATCGGTCGCATGCAAGCCGCCGAGCGCACCATCGAGGTGACGTACCAAGACCTCTTGCAGCCCGGCGAAGACGCGGTGTTTCCGCCCGGTAGCAGCGCAAGGCTGGTACGGCAGCCAAACCCCGACGCAGGACGGGAAGAACGCCGTCGCCGCGTCGAAATCACCCGCCAACCCTACGGCGAACACATCTACATAAGCGGTCGCGAGGTCTACGCCTATTCGCTGCCGATCGTCGACAACAAACACCGCATGGTCGCGATCATCGACCTCCAGCGCGACAAAAGCGAGCTGGAACAAGAGATGCTGCGGGCGACGCGCGATGTGGTGCTGACGCTCGGGGGTTTGGCCGCGCTGCTGGCGATTTTGGTCAGTCTGACGGTCCGGCAAGAGTTTTCGGCGCCGCTTTTGCGGCTCGTCGGTGGCATCGACGAAGTGACGCGGGGCGACTACACAGGTGCGATCTTGCGAGAGCGCAACGACGAAGTGGGGCTTTTGGCCGATCGCTTCAACGAAATGACGCAGTCGCTGCGGGAAGCACGCAATGAAATCCTGGCCGGTGTCGACGCCAAGCTGCAGCTGGAACAGAGGCTGCGGCATTCCGACAAGCTAGCAACCATCGGACAGCTTGCGGCCAACATTGCGCACGAAGTCGGGACGCCGCTGAACGTCATTGGCGGTCGCGCCCGCGTCATGTCCCGTCGCGCCGAAGATCCGACGGCAGTGCAAAAAAACGCCGACATCATTGCGACGCAGGCCGAACGGATCACCAAGATCATCCAGCAGCTGCTCGACTATGCGCGACGGAAAGCACCGGCCCGCAGCGACGTCGATTTGCGCAAAGTATGCCTTAGCACGCTCGATTTTTTGGAAGTGCAGCTCACCACTCGGCACGTCGCGGCGCAGCTTCATCCGTTTGCGGTGCCGACGCCCCCACAGCCAGAAAGCCAAATCGAACGAGCGGTGCGCGGCGATGAATCGCTCGGTACACTCAAGCCGCCCGCCCAGCCGATTGTCGTCGGTGATTCCGATCAACTACAGCAGGTGTGCCTGAACCTGTGCATCAACGCGATTCAAGCGATGCCCGAAGGAGGCGCGCTTGATCTGTCGCTGGAAGGCATTGTTCGTCGCAAACCAGGGCTCGACAAGGCGCCACCGGGCGCTTACGTCATGCTGGCCGTCGCCGACACCGGCATTGGCATCGACGAGGCCGATCTGAGCCGCATTTTTGAACCGTTTTATTCGACCAAGACCGACGGAAAAACCGGCAAAGATGGACCTTCGGGCAGTGGTCTGGGTCTGTCGGTTTCCGCCGGCATTGTCAAAGACCTCGACGGCTGGATCGAGTGTGAACGACGCCCGACGGGAGGCACGATCTTCCGGGTCTTTTTGCCGGCGCCCGAGCGAGAAGAACCAAACACCCGTCCGCAGCGCAGCCGTCCACCCGCCCGCCAAAAGCAGCAAAGCACCGTGCCGGAGAGCGAGGGCAATTCGTTTGAAGCTGCGCCTGCGGACGTGTTAAGCCAAATTGAGACGGAACACTGATGGCCCAGCCACCCAAGACGACCAGCAAGCTGCCGCAGGTGCCGCTCGCGGCGGGAAAAAGCGGCCCGCGATCCCAACCACCACCGCTGCCGAGTGATACGAGCAGCGATCGGGCCAGCCGTCATACGATTTTGGTCGTCGAAGACGATGCCGCGATGCGTGATCTGCTCGAAGATTCGCTACGCGACGAAGGCTATCGTGTCGAAACGGCAGCCGGCGGTCATGCTGGCGTCGCACGGGTGCAAAAAGGCGGCATCGATCTGGTCGTCACCGACGTAAGAATGCCGGATCTCGACGGACTGGACATGCTGCGCGAGATCAAGAGTGCGCCGCTCGAACAGCCGCCGCATGTCATCGTCATCACCGCGTTTGGATCGATCGACACCGCCATCAAAGCCGTCCGGCTCGGCGCGCACGACTACATCACCAAGCCGTTTAACATGGAAACGCTGTTTCTTGCCGTCGAGAAAGCGCTGGAAGAGCGCGGTCTGCGGCAGGAAGTTTCGCGGCTGCGACGGGAAGTCGAGCGTCCATATCAGTTTGACAACATCATCGGTCGCTCGGCGCCGATGCAGGAAGTGTTTGGGCTGATTCGGCGGCTGTCGGGTTCGTCGGTGAACGTGCTGATCACGGGCGAAAGCGGGACGGGCAAAGAACTGGTCGCACGGGCGATTCACTATCACTCGTCGCGGGCCAAACAGCCGTTCGTCGCGGTAAACTGCGCGGCGATTCCCGATCAGCTTCTCGAATCGGAGCTGTTTGGCTACAAGCGCGGCGCATTTACCGACGCGCGCAGCGATCGCTCGGGCCTGTTTGTCGAAGCCGATCAAGGCACGCTGTTTCTCGATGAAATTGGCGATCTGTCACCGGCGCTGCAGGCCAAGCTGCTTCGTGTTTTGGCCGAGCGCGAGATTCGACCGCTGGGTTCGTCGCGGCCTGAAAAAGTCGACGTGCGGGTGATTTCAGCGACGCACAAGGATCTGAGCCAGGGCATGCGCGCCGGTTCGTTCCGCGAAGACCTTTATTACCGTCTGAATGTGCTGCAAATCCAGCTTCCGCCGCTGCGTGATCGCGCCGAAGACATTCTGCCGCTCGCCGATCACTTTTTGGCCAAAGCGCGCGAGCGGGGCGGCAAACGAGTGACGGCGATTCATCCACAGGCAACCAAGCTGCTTCTGTCGCATAGCTGGCCCGGTAACGTCCGCGAGCTGGAAAACAGCATCGAGCGAGCGGTGGCGCTGTGTGAGAGCTCGCAGGTGATGGCGCATGATCTGCCGCCGCAGCTGCGCGAAAAACGGCGTGAGGACGTGATCGCCTACGCGCTGTCCCGCAACATGACGCTGGAGGAGCTGGAGCGCGAATACATCTTGCGGGTGATGAAGGAAGAGAGCGGCAACAAGACGCGGGCAGCGCAGCGGCTCGGGCTCGATCGCAAGACGCTGTATCGCAAGCTTGAGGAAGCCGGCAAGCAGACGGCGGGCGACGGGGATGGTGACGGAGAGACGGACAATGGCTCAGCCGACGACCACGACTAGCGATCCGCTGCCGCGTGGCTTCCGCAGGCTGATCCTTGCGTACTACGTGACGATCCGCGTCATTTTGTCGTACTACTTTTTGCGTTTCCGTCTGCGAATCGCCGGGCCCGACGCTGCAAGTCGGCTGCTGATGGATGCGCATCGCAAAAATGCCCGACGGATTCAGGTCGCGATCGAACGGCTCGGCGGGCTGTTTATCAAAGTGGGTCAGCTCATCAGCATCATGACCAACGTGCTGCCCGAGCCGTTCCGCGCCCAACTGGAAACCCTGCAAGATCGGGTGCCGGCCCGTCCCTACGCCGACATTGAACAGCGCTTCACCGAAGAATTTGCCGGTCGGCGCCCGTCGGAAGTGTTCGCATCGTTTTCGCCCGAACCCGTCGCATCAGCGTCGATCGGCCAGGTTCACCGCGCCCGCACCCAAGACGGTCATGACGTCGCGGTGAAAGTGCAGTACCCCGACATCAACGAAATCGTCCGCATTGATCTCGCAGCGCTCGGACGGATTTTTTGGCTTCTGCATTGGATTGCGCCCGCGCACGGACTCGACGCTGTGTTTGTCGAAATTCGCGCGATGGTGATGCAAGAGCTCGATTTTTCCGCCGAGGCCCACAACCTGTCGCGGATTTCGGAAAATTTCGGTCGCTATAAGCCGCCGCTGCCGGTCGATTTCCCCAAAGTCATTGCCGAGCTATCGACGCCGCGGGTGCTGACGACGACGTGGATAGAAGGTGTCAAAGTATCGAATCTTTCGCGGCTCGACGAGCTGGGTGTCGATCGCGACAAACTGGCCCGCACCGTCGTGACAGCGTACTGCCAGCAGATTTTTCGCGACGGGCTTTATCACGCCGATCCGCACCCAGGAAATCTGCTTGTGCTGCCGGCCCCCAAACCGAGCGGCGAAGGCGATGCGGCGCATGCAAACGATGTGGCCAGTGTGCCGACGCCGTGGCTCGATCTGGGTGGCGCCAAGCTGGTGTTTTTGGACTTTGGCGCGGTCGCCGAGCTATCGCCGACGATGCGGCGCGGAATTGTCGACGTCCTGCAAGCAGCGCTGACCCGTGACACCCAGCGACTGATCGTCGCGATGAAAGAAATGGGCTTTATCGCCCGCGGTGCCGATCCACAGATTTTCGAGCGCGTCGTCGACTTTTTTCACGACAAGTTTCAGGCCGAATTCAAACTGGATTCCCTGTCGCTGAGCGAAGTAAAGCTGTCGCCGGAACGCGCGCTTGCGGATCTGGCGGACCTTCGCAAGCTCGACGTCAACTTGCGCGACCTGATGGAGCACTTCCACGTCCCCAAAGAGTGGATTCTCCTCGAACGAACGCTGCTTCTGCTGCTGGGACTTTGTACCGACCTTTCGCCCGAGCTAAACCCGATGCAGGTGATACGGCCCTACGTCGAGGAAATGGTGCTTGGGCAGGATCGCGACTGGTCGAAGCTGCTCGTCGAAACCACCCGCGACGTGGTGACGCAGGCGGCCCAGCTGCCGGGTGAGCTGCGCAAGTTCCTAAACCGTGCCCAGCGCGGCCAAATCGAGGTCCGTTTCCGAGGCCAAGAAGACACCGCGATCCTGATCCACGCGGTGGCGCGCCAGCTTATCGTGACGGCGCTTGGGATCACCGCGTTTGTGACCTGGCTTTCTCTCGAGGGCCGCGGACAATTTGAACAAGCCGACTACGCGCTTTACACCGCCGGGACGCTGTGCGTGTATCTTTTGTGGCTGATGCTGACGACACCGCTGCCCCGTCGGCGACGGTAGACTCTGCTATCGGAAGCGCTTTGGCGGCTCGACTTTCGGAAGGATCGGCAAGCCCCGAACGCGAGACTGGCGCTTCCCCACGTTCCCCGATAGCATTCGCAGACTATGAAGTTTGCCCATCTCGCGCTGTGCTCGCTTTTGCTTGGGCCGTGGGCTCATGCAGACATCGCGTCGCCCCAACCGAAAATTGCCGTGCCGACGCCGCACAAGGCACAACCTGCCAAACCGCAGCCGAAGCAGCCGCAACCCCAGGTGCCAGCGACGACAGACAGTCCGCGCGATCCGGTCAGCGTGGCCCGCAAAACGCCCGCCATCGCCGAACGAATTGCCAAGCTCAAAGGCGCCTCGGCGGGACTTTACAATGACCAGGCGGGCGCGCAGCTCGACGAAAAAGTCACAGTGATCGAACTGGATGGTCAGTGCGGTTTTGCCGGCTGTTCGTCGACGTCGCTGGTTGTTTTCACCTACCGTACCCGCGGTGCCAACACAGCAACATCGTCGGTGATGGCGATGGTTTCGTGTCCGCCGATCATGCAAAAAGGTTGCACCGCCGCTGTCGCGGAAGTGCGGCCCCAAGGACAGCTCGAACAAACCCGCTGAGTGAGAATGCCTCCGTCTCGAACGCAGGTTGTAGAGCCGCTCTCTCCGCTTCCTTCCGCTTTTTCGGCTTCGCTGTTTGTGGCCGGTGTGCCTGGGCCGTGGACCCACGTCGTGGTCCGCACCTTGGAACAAGCGGGATGGGACGGCGTCGTGTATCTGCCGACCGTGAATCTGTCTTCCGTCGCAGACAGCGGGAAACGCAGCGAACTTGTGCGCTGGCGCGATGAAGCGCTGCGGCACAGTGACGGCGTGCTGATCTGGTTGGGCGACGGCGGAAAGGACGACCCGTGGCTTTTTGAGCTGTGGGGTGCCTGGCAGCGCTCGTCGCGGGTGGTGCTCGGCGTGCCGCGTGATCAGCCGGTGCCCGACTCCGCCAGCCGTCTGCACATCCCCATCGCCCGCAGTCCCGTCGATGCCGTCGAGCAAGCGTTACAGATGCTACGCCCAGGTCAGCAGCGTCGGGGTGGCGAGCGCACAGTGCCGCTGCTTTTGTGGCGCAGTCCCGGTTTTGCCGCGTGGTATCAAGCGCAGCGCAAAGCTGGGCACCGACTGGAAGACGCGCAGCTTGAGTGGTCGTATCGCAGCCGCGCCGCCGGTCGTCCACCGCTTTTGTGGGCGCTGCGTCCGCGGGTGTTTGTCGTTGGTGAACGCCGGCACAAAAGCGGCGAAGTGGTGATCGGACGCACCGACGTAAGCGCGAGCGTCCTTTTTTCCCCCGCCAAAAGTGGCAACATCTTCGACGCCAAAGTCGTGTTGGTGCGCGAATATCGCTCCGCAGTGCGCAACCGACTCGGCTTTGGTTTGATGCTGCCTGGCGGTTCCGCGGCGATGGCGAGCGAGCGGAACACAGACCCCAGACAGACCGCGCAGCGCGAAGTCGCGGAAGAGACCGGTCTGCAAATCGACCCCGCGCAGTTCGAGCCCGTCGAAGCCGGGGATCGCCAAGTCGCCGCGTCGCTCGCGAGCTATCACTGCCACCTGTTTCGCGTCACGTTGCGCAGCGATCAGCTGCAAGCCCTTGAAGCAACGGCGGCGTCGGGAAAATCGAACGGTGCGAACATTGGGGAACGCTGTTACGTGACGGTCAAGACCGTGCGTGAGCTGCTCGATTCGTCCGATCTCGACTGGAGCCAGCTTGGGATGGTGCTGCACGCGCTCGGTGTGCCCCCGCCAACGTGACCCCGTTCGGCCTTTTGCCACACTGCCCACGAGGCGCGCTAACATGCCCGCCATGAGCACACCCGTTTCGACCCCAAACGTCCAGCTTTCCGGCAAAGTGGCCATCGTCACCGGCGCGAGCCGCGGCATCGGTGAAGCCATCGCCAAGAGTTTCGCCCATCACGGTGCCAAAGTGGTCCTGGCTTCCCGCAAGCTCGATGGACTCAACCGCGTCGCCGACGCCATCCGCCAAGCTGGTGGCGACGCCATCGCCATCGCCTGTCACACCGGCCAGCCCGATCAAGTCGAAAAGCTGGTGTCCGACACCGTCGCCCACTTTGGCAAAGTCGACATCCTGGTCAACAACGCCGCCACCAATCCCTATTTTGGCCCGATGCTCAGCGTCGACTGGTCGGCCTGGGACAAGACGTTCGACGTCAACGTCAAAGGCTACTTTGCCGCGACCCGTGCCGTCGCCCAGCACCTGATCGGAAGAAACGCCCCCGGTTCGATTGTCAACGTCGCCAGCGTCGTCGGTTTCATTGGCTCGCCGATGCAGGGCGTCTACGCGATGACCAAAGCCGCCGTCATCAGCATGACCAAGACGCTCGCGATGGAGCTTGGCACCGCCGGAGTGCGCGTAAACGCCATCGCCCCCGGACTTGTCGACACCAAGTTCGCGTCGGCGCTGACCCAAAATGAAGAAATCCTCAACATGGTTCTCCAGCGCACGGCACTCAAGCGCGTCGGTCAGCCCGATGACATCGCCGGCGCCGCCCTGTATCTTGCGAGCGATGCTTCGCAATATTTGACCGGCCACACCATGGTCGTCGACGGCGGCTGGACAGTCGCATAAGCTTGCGAAACCCAAACTGAGCACGCTTGTAAGAGCGCGACAACGCTCGGTGCACCACTGCGATAGAATGGTCGCATGCCGCTTGCTCGATTTGGTTCGCTTCGGCCCGTGTGCGCGGTCGTGGCGCTGTCGCTGGCTGTCCACGGCTGCGCTGCCGAAGCCGTAAGCTTGAGCAGCGAGTCCGATCCCGCCGGGACGAGCTACCAAAAGTCGCTCGATCGCTGGAGCCGCGTCGGTCGCGTCATCTCGAAAACCGAGTTTGACACCCAGATTGTGGTCGTTGCGACGCTGCGGTCCAAGTCGTTCCAGCGCGCCTACGTCGACAAGTACCTGCAGACCTATGCAATTGTCGATCGCTGGGAACGAGCTCGCGTCGAAAAAGAGCAAGCCGAGCAGACCCAAGGCGGCCTCTCGATGTTCATTCGATCGACGACGCACACCGCAAGCTGGAATGATCTGCGACCACAGGCGTCACGCTGGCGGCTGTCGCTGCTCGACGATCAAGGGCGCGAAGTGCAGGCGGACCGGGTGGAACCGCTCACCAGCCGCCAGACCGTCGAGCAGACCTTGCTAACCGGCCAGAGCGATGCGTTTACCAAGCTGTGGACTGTTCATTTTCCAGAAAAAGCCAGCGACGGACAGCCGTTTCCGCTCCCAGGCGCACGCCAGATCAGCTTGCGCGTCGCCGGTCCGCTTGGACAAACCGAATTGCCATGGCTTTTGCAATAGCGCACACTCGCTGCGCGGTCGCCGCTCGGCACCGCTGTAAGGTACGCCCATGATCGCGCTCGAGGTTCTGTCAGGTAGCCTGCGCGGACAGCGCTTTTTGATTCGAGAAGCCAGCTTCACGATTGGCCGCGCTCCCCACAACAACATCGTGCTCCCTGACGTTCATTTGTCGAGTGAGCACGCCCAGATTTTCCGCGAAGACGACAAGTTCATCTTCAAGGATCTGCGTTCGACCAACGGTTCACGGATTCAGCGCCGCGACGGAGCCGTTCATTACGTTGATGCAACCACAGGTTTTGAATCGGTGGTCTGCGAAGGCGATCGGCTGCTGCTTGGGGATCCGCTCGATCCGGTGATTCTGGGTTGCGTGCTGTCGGACAACCAGCTTGCCCCGATGACGGTGCCGCCAGGCGGCAGTTCACCGACGGTGCCTGCGCTCCAGCTTGGTCGTGCTGCGCCGGCGCCGCCAAGTGGACCAGCCAAGCCGAGCGAAGGCGAATCGACGGAACCGGAAGGCCGCGTGCTGGCGCGAAGGCCGCTGACCGAAGCCGAAGCAGTCGCCGGCAAGGTTGAACGCGATCCGGTTTTGGCGACGGGGCTGCTCGCGCTGTCCAAGCGAATGGGCCGCCGCGGGCTCGATTTACAAGCCGTTTTCGAAGGCATCGCCGAATCGGTGTTCGAGCTGGTGCCGCTGTCGACCCACATCGCGATCGAGCTGACCGACGGCAGCGAAGGAAAAATGGCGACGGTGTTTGGGCAGACGCGCAAAAGCGATCCCAAAGCCGATGCGACAAAAGACCCCAAACGCGAGCCAGTGACCGACGGAAAACCCGCGCTGCCGATTCGGGCATCGCGAGCCGTAATTCGGCGCGTGCTGTCGGAACGAGCGGCGGTGCTCATCGCCAATGCGCCACAGGATTTGGCTGGCGCAGCGTCGATCATGGGCGCGCGCATTCAGTCGATCATCGGCGTTCCCCTGTGGGACGGCGACGAAATTCGCGGCGTGATCCAGTGTGACAACCGCAGCTCGGCGGCGATGTTTCGGGAACGCGATCTCGAAGTGCTGCTCGTGCTGGCTGGTCAAGCGTCGCTGGCGATCGAAAATGCGCGACTTCATCAGCGACTGCGGCTCGCCGAAGAACAGCTCCGGGCGGAAAATCGCTATCTAAAAAGCCGCGAGGAAAAGCGTCGCACCGTCGAGCCGATCGGCCAAAGTCCCGCCTTCCGCGAGGTGTTAAAGCAAGTTCAGAAAGTCACGGACACCCGCGCCACCGTCTGCATCGAAGGCGAAACTGGCACCGGCAAAGAGCTTGTCGCTTCGCTGATTCATGGGCAGTCGAGCCGCCGCGACAAGCTGTTCGTCGCCCAAAACTGCGCCGCCGTTCCTGACACGCTGCTCGAATCCGAGCTGTTTGGTCACAAAAAAGGTGCGTTTACCGGCGCAGACGCCGACAAAAAAGGTCTGTTTGAAGTCGCCGACGGTGGCACGCTGTTTCTCGATGAAATTGGCGAAATGTCGCTCGGGCTGCAAGCCAAGCTTTTGCGCGTGCTGCAAGAAAGCGAAGTCCGTCCCGTCGGTGCGACCCAGCCACGCAAAGTCGATGTGCGGATTCTTTGCGCGACCAACCGGTCGCTCGAAAAAGAGGTTGCCGAAGGTCGTTTCCGTCAGGATCTCTACTATCGGTTGAAGGTCTATCCGATTCGCTTGCCGGCCCTGCGTGAGCGACGGGAAGACATTGGGCTCCTCGCAGAACACTTTTTGCAAAAGTACTCGAGCGAGATGAAAAAGCCGGTGGCTGGTTTTACGTCGGAAGCGCTGGCACAGATGGCGGCCTACAACTGGCCGGGCAACGTGCGCGAGCTGGAAAATGAAGTACAGCGGCTGGTGATTCAGGTCGAGCCCGAAGCGTTCATCACGCCGGATCTGCTCGCGCCACGGATGCGTCAAGCCGAAGGGCTGATGGATCGGATTGCGCCGCAAAAAGGCCAGCTCAAAGACATGATGGAAGAAGTTGAGCGATTTTTGCTCATTCAGGCGCTCAAAGACCATGGCGGCAACAAGACGCGCACCGCCGAGACGCTGGGGATCACGCGCGAAGGCCTGCACAAAAAACTCGCCAAGTTCGGTCTGTAAACGACCTCACTCTTCCTTTCTTTTCTTAGAAAGCTGAAACACAAAAAAGTCTTCCGGCAAAGCGTGATAGCCTGGACACGATGGCTACCTTTATCCTGTCGTATCCAGACAAGGCCTTTGTGCCGCACGGCATTTCTGACCAAGCTGCAAGCGCTCCGTCCGGCGCAGCGTTCGCGCAGTGGCTTCGGCTCTGTGATGAAATCCACCGTCATCAGGGACGCATCCTGGTCATTGATCCAGAAGCGGTCGGCCCGGTTTCGCCGGTCTACGCCGCGCTGCTTGGCTCACCGTTTCTGTCGCCGGGCAAGCTGCCACAGCCGGTGTTTCTGCGCGCAAACCATGGCGAACCGCAAGCGGAAGACGCCGTACAGCGCGCGATTTCCGACGCCGGTCTGCAAGTTCGCGCCGCCCAGCACCGCTGGCAAGGTCAAGTCGACCTGATCCCCGTCGGACGCAACCGCTTTATCTTGACGTATGGCAGTGGCGACCACGGATCGTCTTTGCACGCCATCGAAGAGATCAAAGAATTGCTGCCGCTTGGGGCGCAGGTGATGGCGATCGAGCTATCGGAGGGCTGCCCGCGTGGCAGTGCCGCCCTGACCTGCATCACCGATCCCAGCAACAAGTCGGTGGTGCTGGTGTCCCGGCGCGCGCTCAAGTCGCACACCCCCGAGTCCATCGGTCCGTTCGTCGGCAACAACGTCGAAGTATCCATTCTGTCGAATGAAGACGCCTCGGTGTTCGCCAGCGAGTGCATCAACGTCCGCGGCACGCTGATTCTGCCCGTCGGATGCTCGACGATTCTGCGCGGCTTTCTGATCCGTCGTGGCTTCCAACTGGCCGAAGTCGACGTCTCGCTTCTCGTCGGTCCGCAAGGTGGTGGCCCCCGGCTTTTGGCCTGTGAGCTGCCCGGATTGGTGCTGTCCGACGAAGCACCGTCGTATCTTTTGCGCCGCGAACGGCTGCACATCCTGGCCAGCGAGTATCCCACCTAGCTTCCGTCGACCCGTCACGCAGGGAGAGCCCCCATGAGACTGCTCGGTCGCTCCTTCGTCCTCGGACTTATCAGCTTGCTGGCTGTGCCGTCAGCCCAAGCCATTGATCATCAAGACGCGCCGTCGCTGGCAGCAACCCCGAGCGCTGACATTGCCGATCTGTTCGCCTGGATGTCGACAGACGGCAGCAAGGTCATTTTGGCGATGACCGTAAATCCCGGCGCCACGTCGAGCAGCAGGTTTGCTTCCGACACGATGTACGTCTTTCACACCAGCAGCCGCGCTTCGATTGCATCCACCACTGCGACGCTGGTTGATATCGTCTGCGGCTTCGACGATGCACAAAAGATATCCTGCGCCGTCGGCGATGCTTCGGTTTCGATAAGCGGTGACGCGAGCAATCCGTCGGGTCTTGCGCGATCCGACAACAAGCTGCGGGTGTTCGCCGGTCTGCGCAAAGATCCAAGCTTTGCCAGCATCGCCAACATCGACCAGATGAAAGCCGCCGCGAAAACAGCATTGGCGACGGCAGCAGCCCCAGACGCCGCGGGCTGCAAAGCGACGACTGGCAAGACCGCAATCATGGCGCTGGGATCGATGCCAGCATCGAACACCTTCACCACAAGCAACGTGCTGTCCCTGGTGATGGAAGTCGACCGAAGCCTGCTCAACCGCGGCGGACCGATATTCGGCGTATGGGCTGCGACGCACAAAAAGGCCAAAACCAACTAACGGGTGACGCATGAAAAGATCATTTTTTCCGTCGCTGTTTGTGCTTTTTGTCGGTTGCGCTGCCGAAGTTCCAGCTGTCCCACCGTGTAGCACCACCGTCTGCCCAAGCGGTCAAGTCTGCAATCCGTCGACGGGAGCATGCGAAGTTCAGCCGTCGCGCTGCGCGTCCGTAAGCTGCGTAAGCCCGCTGACCTGCGACGGCACCACTGGTTTTTGCGTATTTCCTCTCGGTGACTTGATTGATCGCGCCGGTCGACCGCTCATCAACCTGGCAGTGACCAATCCATTTGATCTGCTGACGGTAAACGGCCAGCTCGAAGCAAGCGCGACGACACGCGAGCGCTACAACAAAGACAAGTCGTTCCCGTGGTCGGCTTGGGCGACGACGCTGGCCCCGACGCTGGCGCTTTACGACGGGCTCGACGGAACCTGTGGGCACACCCTGGCCCTACCGGCGCTCGGCGCGTCACGCTTTGCCAGCATGGCGTCGCTGCTCGCTGCTGACGCCATCATCGTCGACACCAGCAAGTCGACCTGCGCAGGCTATCTCACCGTCGAAAGCAAGGCGCTCGCCGCCATGCCCAGTTCCGATTGTGGGGGTCGCAAGCTCGATTATGACGTCGTCGATGCTACGTTTTCGCTGCTCACCGGTGGGCCGGCGACCGACGGCGTTCCGATGAGCAATTCGCCGCTTTCGACGTTCCCATATCTGCCCTAAACAACCGTCTTCGCAGGGTGCGCAGAGCCAGCATCGGCATTAGCATGCAGGCATGAACGCAGCGCAGCCCACCGCACCCGACGCCGACATCGCAATCGATCCGATCTGCAAGATGAAGGTGGACCGTCGCGCACCCAAAGGCGGCAGCCACGATTTTTTGGGTACGACGTACTTTTTTTGCAATCCGCGCTGCCGTGAAAAGTTTTCCGCCGACCCCGAGCGCTATCTCTACGCGACGAAGCCGCAGCCGAACAAAGCCGCGGAAGGCACGCTGTGGATCTGCCCGATGTGCCCGGAGGTGCGAGAAACCAAGCCGGTGCCGTGTCCGTCGTGCGGAATGGCGCTCGAACCGGATCAAATCGACCTGAGCGCACCGCCCGATGCAAAAAACCACGAGCTTTTGCAGATGACGCGCCGACTGTGGGCATCTTTGGCACTCTCACTGCCGGTGTTTGGGCTCGAAATGGGAAGCATGCTTCTCATTGGCCATCATGTGCCGCTGTGGATTGTGGTGGTCGAAGCGCTGCTCACGACGCTGGTTTTGGTTGCGGGAATCGAGCTGTGGCGACGCGGCTATGTGTCGTTTCGGTCGCGCAAGCTCAACATGTTTTCGCTTATCACGCTGGGCGTAGCGACGGCGTATGGCTACAGCATGGTGCGACTTGGGCAATATTTGCTCCTCGGTCGCAGCGGCCATCCACCCGCCGTCTATTTCGAGTCTGCGTCGGTGATCACGTCGCTGGTGCTGCTTGGTCAGGTGCTGGAGCTGCGTGCCCGGCACAAGACCGGCGAAGCCCTGCGTGCACTTTTGACGCTGATTCCACCGCTAGCGCGTCGGGTTTTCCCGTCGGGAGATGAGCGCGATGTGCCCGTAGGCGAGCTGTTCCCCGGTCACAGGGTGCGGATTTTGCCCGGTCAGCGGGTTGCTGCCGATGGTCTGATTCTCGAAGGACAGAGCACGGTCGATGAATCACTGCTCACCGGGGAATCGCTGCCCGTCGCCAAATCACCCGGCGATCGCGTCGTCGGTGGGGCCATCAATGGCACCGGCGCGCTGCTGATTCGACTGACCGAAGTCGGAGCAGATACGCTCGTCGGACAGATCGTGCAAGCGGTGCAAAAAGCGCAGCGCAGCCGAGCCCCGATCGAACGAATGGTCGATCGCGCATCGGCGCTGTTTGTCCCGACGGTGTTTGTGGTCGCGCTGCTGTCGTTTTTCGCGTGGCTGTGGCTCGGCGGAATCGGGAAGTTGCCCCTGGCAGTCGTTTCGGCGGTGTCGGTGCTGATCGTCGCGTGTCCGTGTGCGCTCGGGCTGGCGACGCCGATGTCGATTTTGGTCGGCTCGGGGCGGGGCGCGCAGGAAGGCGTGTTGTTTCGCGACGCCGAAGCGCTGGAACGGCTGGCGCTGGTCACGAAAGTGGTGCTCGACAAGACAGGCACGCTGACCGAGGGAAAACCGACGCTGGCGGCGCTTTTGCCACGCGATGATGTCAGCGAAGATCGACTTCTTTCCGTCGCTGCACAGCTTGAACAAGGCAGTGAACACCCGCTCAGCATCGCCATTGTCAGCGCCGCCAGGGATCGAAACCTGCCGATGCCGACGGCAAAACAAGTGGTCGCCCTGCCCGGTCGTGGCCTGCGCGGTGACAGCGAAGAAGGCCTGATTGTCGTCGGAACACTGCATCTGCTCGATGAAGAAGGCATCGCTGTGCCGCCAGATGCCGTCGGACAGGTGTCTTTGCTTCAGCAAGAAGGTCAGACGGTGGTGCAGGTCGCGCTGGCCGGGAAGTGGCTGGGTGCCATCGCGGTGCATGATCGGCAGCGAGAGGGCGTCGACGAAACGGTCGCCAAGCTGCGCAAGCTGGGCATCGGCCTGGTTTTGGCGACGGGGGACAACGAGAAAACAGCGCAAGCGATTGCCCACAAACTGGGGATCGGTGAGCTGCATGCGTCGCTGACGCCACACGACAAAGCCGCGCTGGTCCAAAAGCTCCACGCGGACGGTCACTGCGTCGCGATGGTCGGTGATGGAATCAATGACGCCGAGGCACTCGCGAGCGCTGACGTCGGTGTGGCGATGGGCACCGGCACCGATGTCGCAATCAAAAGTGCCGGCGTGACGCTGCTGCATGGTGAGCTGCGCTCGCTCCTCAAAGCGATCGCGCTGTCGAAGCTGATCCGTCGCAACATCCGTCAAAACCTCGGCTTTGCATTCGGCTACAACTTGCTGGCCGTACCAATTGCCGCCGGGGTGCTGTATCCGCTGATTGGTGCGCTGCTCAGTCCGATGATCGCGAGCGCCGCGATGAGCCTTAGCTCTGTGTCCGTAATTAGCAATGCGCTTCGAATCAGAAATGCGACTTTAGATACATAAATTTGTTTTACAATCGGGCCGGGGAGGCATCCGTGAACCCAGCCCGTTTCCTACCACTCGCCGTTCTGTTCGTCGTCACCAGTTGCTATCCCGAATCGGACTTGCAGCCCGAGTCGCTTCGCACCCCCGCCGACTGCGGCGCCCGCGAACGCATCGATGCCCAAGTGAAAAACCAGGCGCTCCTCGACTTCGCCAGCATCGGCAAGCAGTGCGAGCCATTCGCCGTTCAAACCTTTGTGCAAAACAAGCAAGAGACGGTGTGGAAAGCCTGCTGTTACGACAAGGCCTTCAACTACGCCTACTACCCAGCGAAGTGCGTCGTCCGCAAAGTGTCCGGCCCGGTCGACTGCACCCCAAACTAGCTCCCGTCTCGATCGGACGCTCTCCGCCCTCTGCGCGGTTTTTTGAGCCGCTTCCTTAGGCCCCGGCCACTTCCTACTACAAAGTCAGCGTTGCGGCGTAGCATCTGCCTTGGCGCAAGCCGTTTGTACAACCCTTCTTTCGGAGAAACCGCATGCAGAAGAAAGAAACGAAGCTTGGTCGATGTCGTTCGTCTCGTCGGCAGCCGTGGCTGTTTTCGGTGCTCGGTTCCGCAGCGCTGCTTGGCGCTTGTGACGGGGCCCCTACCGAAGTCGAGCAGGCCGCAGTCGAAGTGACCACCGAAGGCGAGTCTTTGGCTCCTGACGTGACGCCGCGCTGCATCACGGTCAAGCAAGGCGACCCGACGAGCTGCAAGGATGAAAAGACCTGGCGCAGCTACGGCGAGATGACCTGCAAGTCGAAGAGCCTCTCGCTCAAGAGTGTCACCTTCGCGACGTCCTGTGGAATGGCGAGCTGGCGCGAAGCCACCTACACCTGCTGCGATTCCGTCACGCCGCCTCCGCCCCCGCCGCCGCCTCCTCCTCCTCCAGGCATGTGCATCACCCAAGAGCTCAGCACCGCCGCGGGCGCATGCATTGACGATGGAACCTGGAAGCTCAAGGCCGAGGAGTTCTGCAAGTCGAAGGGCCTTTCGGTCAAAAACCTGGGCTTTGGGACGGCCTGCCGAAGCGGTCATATCAACGTCAAGGTGGAGTGCTGCGGCCCGACACCGCCGCCACCTCCTCCTCCGGGCATGTGCTTCTCGGAAGCGCTCAAAGACCCCATGGGGGCTTGTGTCGATGACGGCTCTTGGAAGTCTCGCGCTGAAGCCGTCTGCAAGGCAAAAGGCGCCTCCGTCAAGTCTTTGGCCTTTGGTACTGCCTGCCGCACCGGCCATTTCGACGTCAAAGTCGAGTGCTGTGGTGGCATCACGCCGCCGCCCCCGCCGCCTCCTCCGCCCCCGCCGCCGGTGCGCTGTGCGTGGCTGCCGGTTCCGGGAACGGGCGTTTGTCGACTGCCGGATGTGTGGAAGCGGGAAGCAACCACGCTGTGCTCGACGAAAAAGCAGACGCTCAAGGATCTGAAACTCGACAAAGCATGCGCGATGGGTGGATTCACCGACGCGCAGGCCGAGTGCTGCGATGCCACGATGCCGGGACCGACGCCGCCGCCCTCGACGTGCGTTGGCGCGGTGCTGGGTGATGGCATGACTTGCTCGACGGAAGCAAACCTCAAGGCGGAAGCCGACAAGACCTGCTCGGCGCGCGGCATGAAGCTCGATGGTTTTGCGGCCTACGATCCGTGCGGCGCCGTG
>DAORGN010000009.1:0-6138 GCA_035340095.1 Pseudomonadota bacterium
GAAGAAGGCGCGTTGGCCTGGCATGGGGTGCGCGAATCCGTCCGTCCAAGTGAACCGTTTGCCATTATGGAAGTGGGCGGCGCGACGGTGCAGCTTGCGCTGGCCGATGCGCACTCGGATGATGCCCAGGTGGTGGCGGTGTCCGATGTTCGCGGCCAAGACGTGACGTTCGAGCGCTTTACCAAAGGTGGTCCACGGCCTGAATTTGCGGTCTGTTACAGCCCCAGTCAGCGTCGGCTCCAGCGCGGTCGGGCCTGCATCGACTTTCTATACGATCAGGTGTTTGCGGACGCGCGGGTGACGGGGCTTTCGGCGGTGACATCGCCGCGCCAGGTCTTTGCGCTGGGCGCGCCGTGGCTTGGCCTTCTGCGTGAGCTACCGTCGTCGCCGCCTTTTGCAATCAAGGCCAATCGAGACTTACCGCAGAAGGTTCGGCTCGCCGATTTGCAGACGCTGGCCGATTGGATTTGTCCGCTCAGTGACGAACAGCTGCTGGCCATTGCGCCGCATTCCTATGAAGCCAAGCGCGGGGCGGGACGAACCTGCTATTCCGTCGCGTATCACGCTGCCTACTTCCAAGCGATTTCGCATGTGGCCCGCGCCGAGACGGTGATTCCTGGCGGAGACGATCAGTGGGCACGCGGCGCGGCGACCAGCGGCTTGTTTTTTCCCGACTGTGCAAAGCCCTCTGCTAAATAACCGGGCTTAGGATGCAGAGCCTTTCACAGATGGGTCGTCCAAGTCGGCTGGGTGCGCGGCGCTGGCATTTCGGTTTGCTGGTTGTCTGTGGCTGCGGAACGCTCGGCGACGGTGTGCCGCCCCCGGATGAGTGGCCGCGGACGCCTCTGCGCGGCTTTGTGCTGCGCAACCTGGAATCGCCGCTGCTCATCGAAAAAGCCGGCTTTGATCTCGATGCGCCGACGCTGGAACCTGATCCGAGCATGCCGTCGCTGCGTGTTTTTGGTCAGCTGTGGCCGCGCAACCAGCCGACGAAGTCGCAGCTCTTTGCTGTCACGCTCAAAAACCTCGATGATCAGAAAAGCCCCGACGAGCTTTTTGCCGCGACACAGCCGTGGGAAGGGCAGGGGCTTTCAAATCCAGTCTGGCTGCCGGGCGGACTTGGCGTCGATTTTCCCTCGCCCCTTCTGTTTTATCAGGGCAGCGATGGGTCGGTTGGGGTGATGTGGCGACAGCCTGCGGGCGATCTGGTGCGTCTGTCGCAGCCGCTCGTCGTTGCTTCCGATCTGACGCCCGGCAAGCTGGGTCGGGTCTCGCCTGTGCTTTTTTCAGGTCGGCTCAGGCTCTATTTCACCGTCGATGACAGCTCGCTTCGTTATGCCGAAGCAGATGCATCCTCCGTCGCATTGTTTCTGCACAGACCGTCAGCCTCGGTTCGATTTGTCAGCGGTCCTGCGCTCTTGACGGCGGCGGATTTCACCGTTGCGGTGTCGCGCAGCCAGCAAGTTCCAGCGGAGCGGCTGGGCGCGGTGTTTGTGCGCAGCGTGCTGACGCCGGCGGGCAGGCCGCGCTATGACCTGTATGGACGGGCTGAAGCGATGGGCAAGACCGCGCTCGTCGCGGCGTCTTCCTATCGTGGCGATGCGAGCGAGCCGTTTTTGCCGATCGCCGATCCTCTTTTGGCCGTCACCGCGGGCGGCGTTCCTGGTTCCCCGACCGTGAGTGAGTCGGGCGGGATTTCCATCCTGTGGCTTGGGCTAAGGACGGTGGCCAGTGGCATTGCCGTTGCTGTGCAGCAAAAAGACCTGCCGCCGAAATCATGAGCCTTCTTTTTGCAGACATCGAAGCACTGCTTGGTGGTGCGGTGGGATCGGCGTTTCCGTCGGCTTCGCTCAGCTTTGGTCAGTCGTCGCAGCCGAACACCATCGCGGTGGGCGGTGCCAGCTTGGAGACTTGGTTTGACATCGCGTCACTGACCAAAGCGCTGTCGACGACTTTGCTGGCGATGCGGCTTGTGCAAAAGCAGCAGCTCGACTTGCACCAAGAGGTGCTGCCCGGCGTGCGGCTTGATCATCTTTTGTCGCATTCGGCGGGTTTTCCGGCCTGTTTTCCGCCGCTGTGGGCGCAGACGTCAGGTCTTTTGGACTCGCCGTCTGAAGCGACGCGACAGGCGGTGCTTGATGCGGTCTTGGCTACGCCGCGCGATCGGGCGGGGCAGCGCTCGCTGTATTCCGATCTTGGTTTCATCCTGTTGGGTTCGTTGATTGAACAGCGTGGAGAGGCGCGGCTCGACGATCTGCTTGCGGACTGGCTGGGTCCGCTCGCTCTTGCTCTTTCCTATCGTCCAATCGACAAGCGCAGCCCGATCGCTGCGGCTTTGGTTGCGCCCACCCGTCGAGAAACGCCCCAGCGTGAGCCTTTGCGCGGTGTGGTCCACGATGACACGGCGCGGGCGATGCTCGGGGTCGCGGGTCATGCCGGCCTGTTTGCGCAGAGCGCGTCGGTGTATCGGCTGGGTCAGGCGCTGCTCGACTGCTATCACGACGAAGACACCGCGGACGCTCGTGTGCTGGGACTGCGCCCAGACATCGTGCGGCGCTTCTTTGCGTTGCCGGCGCTGCCGGGCTTGCCAGGGACGTGGGGGCTTGGTTTCGATCATCCCGATCCGCTCGACCCGAACAAGACCAGCTCGTCGTCGGCAGGAACGCTGTGGTCGCGGCAGGGCGTCGGCCACTTGGGCTTTACCGGCTGTTCGATCTGGATCGATCCGCAGATCCGGCTCGTCGCGGTGCTGCTTTCGAATCGGGTCTTTGTGGCGACCACCGCAGAAGCAGATGCGAGCAAATCAGCCCTGCGTGCCCTGCGTCCGGCTGTCCACGATGCGATCGCGCGCTTACATTGCAGGTGAGCGAAAAGGAAAATCTTGCTGCTGCGAAACAATTTGGTCGGGGATAGCATCTACCCGGATGCAAGCGCGATGTTTCAGTCGCTTTTGGCCTCGGGGTAGCTATTGCTTTGGGGCCTCACTTGTAAACGCTGCCCGGCCAAATGAAGCTTGTGGCTGCGTGTTTTCCTTTTAGGAGTGTAGGAATGTTCGGTGCAGCCAGTCCCGCCACCCAGTCTGATCCCGTTGAAGAAGCGCTTCTTGGGCTGCTACCGCCCAAGGACGAGTCCCCGGAAACGCTGCATCGCGCGATGCATCATGCCGTGTTTTCCGGCGGCAAGCGGATTCGGCCCAGGCTGCTTTTGACGGTGGCTTCGGCCTGTGCCGCCGACGACGCAGAGATGGACTTGGCGATGCGGGCGGGCTGTGCGATCGAGTTTATCCACTCCGCGTCGCTGGTTCATGACGATCTGCCCTGTTTTGATGATGCCGATTTTCGCCGGGGCAAGCCGACCGTACACAAGCTGTTTGGCGAACCGATGGCGGTGCTTGTCGGGGATGCGCTGCTGACTCGTGCGTTCGAGATTCTCGCGGATACTCCGTCGCGGCTGGCGCGTCGTGCGCTGCGGATTGTTGGGCTGCTCGGTCAGGCGACGGGTTCTCAGCACGGCATCATTGGTGGCCAGAGCCTGGAACAAAAAGGGCTCGACGGCAGCATCATCGATCGCTATCACGCGATGAAAACGGCGGCGCTGTTTCGGCTGGCGGCGTCAGCGGGGGCGGTGGCTGCGGGCGCAACCGACGCCGAGGCGTGGGGCGAGGTGGGTCAGTGCCTGGGCCTGGCGTATCAGCTCGCGGACGATCTTTGTGATGCGGTCAGTTCATGCGAAATCGCCGGCAAGCCGGTGCGCCGGGATGAAACGCTCGGTCGGCCCAATGCCGCGCTCCTGACCGGCGAGAGCGTGACCAAGCAGCGGCTGGTGTCGCTGATTCTGCGGGCACAGTCGCGGACCCGAGAACTGGCCGCCGAGCCCAAGCCGCTTCTTGAGCTGATCGACGATTTGAGCGGCTATTTTCTCAAGACCACCCAAAAAGCCACGCCGCAAAACGGCTAAGCTCTGTTTCGTGAAGGACGAACGATCACTTCCTACCGGACGACTGGGCCGGCTGGGTCGTCTGGTTTCCGCGGGGGCGCGCGCCGGCATTGATCTGCTCGGCAAGCGCGATTCCACCCACAGCGCAGCCGCAGCGGCGGAAGTGCTGGGTACGCTGCGTGGCTTGGCAGCCAAAGTCGGGCAGATGGCAAGCTACGTCGACGGTGTGGTTCCCGAACAACACCGCGCGGCGTATGAAACCGCGATGGGTGCGCTGCGTCAGGCGGCCCCACGCTCGCCATATCCCGACATTCGCAGCCTGATCGAAAGCGAGCTGGGGGGTTCCATCGGCCAGCTCTTTCACACGTTTGATGAGCTGCCGGTCGCCAGCGCGTCGATAGGTCAAGTGCATCGCGCCGTCGTCGCAGATGCCGCGGGGAATCCGGCGCATGAAGTGGCGGTCAAGGTACAGCACCCCGGAATCGTCGCTGCGCTCGAAAGCGATCTCGCCAATGCATCCATCCTCGAGCAGATGATGGCGTTTTCAGGGACGCGGCGCTTCAACAGCCAAGGCATGCTCGAGATGATCCGCACCCGTTTTCGCGAGGAGCTGGACTATCGGCTGGAAGCACAGCGGCAGAAACAGTTTGCGCAGGTTCATGCCGGCGACCAAACGATTCGGATTCCGGCTGTCCATGATGCACTGTCGAGCGGTCGGGTGCTGACGTCGGAATTTGTGCGGGGCGCGCCGTTTGAACAAGCGATATCCGCCAGCGAAGCCGATCGTCGGGCTTGGGCCGAAACGATGTGGCGCTTTGTCTTTAAGGGCAACCTCGTTGGCGGCATGTTCAACGCCGATCCGCATCCTGGAAACTATCTGTTTGCCGATGGGGGCGTCGTCACGTTTTTGGACTACGGCTGCGTGCAGGCGATTCCGCCCGACCAGCATGAGTGGGCGGTGGCCGTTCACAAGACCGCGATCGCGCGGGATGAACAAGGATTTGCCGAAGCGGGCAAAAAACTGCTTGGGACCAAGCCGGGGCCGCTGGAAGCGATCGTCCTGCGCTATCTGCGTCGCTGCTTTGAACCGCTGTTTGTGCCGCGCTTCCGGATGACGCGCCAGTATGCGGCAAGCCTTGTCGATGACTTCAAAGACATGACGCAACAGGCGCTGAAGATGGAAGCGGTCTACACGTTTGCGATGCCGACGGAGGTTCTGTTTATGAACCGGCTCCAGTTCGGCTTCTATTCGGTGCTGGCGCGGCTTGATGTGGATGTTGACTACGCCAGCGTGGAACGAGCGTTTCTGAAATAGAAACCACCGCCGCAAAGCGCAGACAGACAGCGTGCGCAGCAACATGAGCTGCGACTGCGTTTGTAAGTTGTCTTGGGATGGAAAAACGTGAACCAGAAGCGGCTCACGGAGCAGGCAGGGAGGTTAGGCGTAGGGGAGAAGCTCGCGAATCGCCTTCTCGTTGGTGCTGTGCACCACTTTGGTGCCACGCAGGCGGCGCTTGCGCTTGCTCGCTTCGTGGGTGAGAAGGTGGCTCTTGTGCGCTTGCTTGTGCTTGAAATGCCCCTTCGCCGTTGGCTTGAAACGCTTCTTGGCGGCGGAGTGTGTCTTCATCTTGGGCATCTGAGTGAAATCTCCTTCGATACGAACTTACCACCAAGCCTGCCGAATCGAGAACCTAAATTTCCGAGGCAAGGGGAACTTCGAGTAGGCGCGCGCGGGCTTGAACCGCGGACCCCTACCGTGTCAAGGTAGTGCTCTACCACTGAGCTACGCGCCTAAGTGCCCGGGCCAAACGACCGAGGCGAACGACTAATAGCGCTGACGACTTCGCGGCGTCAACAGTTTTTTTGAGACTTTTGCTTCCCCATCCAAAGGATTGGAGGATTGGCAGCGGAGGTATCGCAAATGCTGGTCGGCATAAACTATGCGTGGCGAAACTATGCGTGGGACTTTGGTGAACCGCCTGCGTCCGACGGTGGCGGAGCATGGGGCGCGCGGGCGGCCTGGACACCGACGCTGAGCGAGGAACTGGCCGACTTCAGCGTTCTTGGTCTCAATGTCGTGCGCTGGTTTCTACTCGGCGACGGGACCACGTTCGGCGTCGGCGCTCACAAGCCGGCGTTGGACCCAGCGCGTCCGGGGCAGTGGCGGTTCCACGACATTCCAGAGCTGTCGCCTGCCTGGCT
>DAORGN010000009.1:6170-26541 GCA_035340095.1 Pseudomonadota bacterium
CCCGCCTGCTCATGGTGTGCCAGGACGCCAAGATTCAGCTTCTGCCGTCGATTGTCGACTTCCACTTTTGTTTTCCAGCCCAGCCTGTGCCGTCGGCGCCGCTTGTCAAGTGTGGCCGCAGCGATGCGATCATCGATCCACGCAAGCGTCGTCTGCTCTTGGATCGTGTGGTCGACCCCATCATTGCGGTCTGCCGTCGCTTTCCAGATACGGTCTATGCGCTGGAACTTATCAACGAGCCCGAGTGGTGTACCGACGACGGCGCGTTTTTTCACGAAAAGAAAGTGGTGCCGCTGGCCGCGATGCAGGACTTCATCGCCGAAGGCGCGCAGCGCATCAACCGCGCCGGGCTTCGCTCGACGGTGGGTTTTGCTAAACATCGCAGCATGAAGGCGTGGGAATCACCGGGGCTGGGGCTGACGCTGCACCAGTGGCACTACTACCTGGACCCCGAGGACGTGCCACAAAACGACATGGCTGACTTTGGCCCGTGCATCGTCGGTGAGTTTCCGTCGGCTCGCTGGAAGCCGTGGCGCGAGCTGGGCGACGCGCAAGACACCCGCAGCCGGCTCGCTCACTTGGAACGCAGAGGCTATGACGGGGCGCTGCTGTGGTCGGCCAACCGTGAAGAAGAAAAAATCGCCGAACCCGTCGTCGATTGGTCCGAGCGCGTGCGTGACGAAGTGGCGGCATACACCGCCGGGCGCTGAGCCCACGCCTGCGCAAGCGATTCTCCCGTCGCGGTGTTTGCTTGGGCGAGCGCCGTCGGCGGACCGGCAAACACGATCTCTCCACCGCTTTCGCCGGCTTCTGGTCCCAGTTCCACCACCCAGTCGGCTGCGGCGATCATTTCCAGGTGATGTTCGACGATGACCAAGGTATCGCCGCGATCGACCAGCTTGTGCAAAAGCGCAATCAGTCGTCGCGCATCCGATAGGTGCAGTCCCGTCGTCGGCTCATCCAGCACGTAGACCGTCGGTTCGTGCTTCTGTAACGCGGTAAGCTCCGCGGCCAGCTTCAGCCGCTGCGCTTCGCCCCCCGACAGCGTGTGCGAGCCCTGGCCAAGCTGAATGTAGCCGATTCCCAGCTCGCACAGCGTCGACAGCGGTCGCATGATCTTCGGGTGGTTGGCAAAGTGCCGCACCGCTTCTTCGGCGGACAGCATCAGCACATCGCCGATGGTCAGTCCTTGAAATCGCACCGCCAGCGTCGCCGGCTCGAAGCGCTGACCTGCGCACGCTTCACACGGCGTAATCACGTCGGGCAGAAACGACATTTCGCTGACCTGCACGCCCTGGCCTTCGCAGGTTGGACAGCGTCCCCCGCCCGCCGAGTTAAACGAAAACCGACCGGCGGCAAAGCCCCGCACTTTGGCGTCAGGCAGCGAAGCATACAGCCGACGAATTTCGTCCCACACCGACAAAAACGTCGCCGGCACCGACCGCGGCGTCCGTCCGATCGGCGCCTGATCGACGAGCAGCGCTCGCCTCACCGAATCGATCCCATCGAGCTTGGCGTGACCGAGCGGCGCTTCCGTCGAAAGCCCGAGCGCTTTGCGCAGGGTCGGATACAGCACCTTTTGCACCAGCGTGCTTTTGCCCGAACCGCTTACACCTGCGACGACGTTGAAGCGCCCGATCGGCAGTTTCAGCGTGACGTTTTTCAGGTTGTGAACCGATGCACCGCGCAGCGACAGCTGTTTGTCGCCAAGCGGGCGTGGAGTGCGCGTCGGCATTGGTTCTGCCAGCGCATGCGCCGTCGGTGAGTCTGGATGCTTTAGCACAACGGCGGCGGGCCCCTGCGCGATGATCGAACCGCCGTGCTTGCCACCGGATGGACCCAGATCGAGCAGATAGTCGGCGGCACGAATCGTCGCTTCGTCGTGTTCAATCACCAAAACCGTCGATCCCAAATCGGCCAAGCTGCGCAGGTTGCGCAGCAGCCGGAAGGTGTCGCGCGGATGCAGACCAATCGTCGGTTCATCGAGCACGTACAGCGCCCCGGTCAGCCCTGCGCCAAGCTGCGCCGACAGCCGCAAGCGCTGCATTTCGCCACCCGACAGCGTCGCCGCAGCTCGATCAAGCGACAGATAACCGAGCCCCACCTGATCGATAAAACGGAGCCGACGCAGCAGCTCGTGAAGTGGCGCAGCGCTCAGTTTTTCTTCGCCGCCTTGGAATCGCCACGTCTCGACCTGTGACAGCGCTTGCTGCACCGAATGCGCCGTCAGTTCCGCATACGTGTGACCTTGCAGGCGGACTTTGCGCGGCAATGGCGCAAGGCGCGTTCCCTGACAGCTTCGGCAGCGCTTGCTTTCGTCATCGGGGACATGGCCACGACCTTCGCAGGCTTCGCACTGACCTTGCTTGGTATTAAACGAAAACCAGCGTGGATCTAGCTCGGGGATGCCAAGCCCGCACTTTGCGCACGCCCGACGCACCGAAAAGCTTCTTTCATCGCTGGCTGTTTTGCTCGACTTGCTGCTCCCGGTGATGCCTTGTGCCAGCGTGATGTTGCCGTCGCCTAGCTGGATCGCCAGATCGATTTCGGCGCGCGTAAACAGGGACGGGCGGCCCTGCGCGACGATGAGATCGATGTGGTGTTCGGCGGTTTTGAGCAGCCGCGGCGGTGGATCGATTGCCACCAGCTTGCCGTCGACCCGCGCCGTTTTTAGCCCTGCTTTGCTTGCGGCCTGGAAGACTTCCAGATACGTGCCTTTGCGTCCGCGCACTGCCGCGGCGTACAGCGTGTGCGGCACCTCGCCGAGATGAGCAAACAGGGTCATCAGCGCTTCTGTCGAAGTCGCTTGGGCTGGCTCGTCGCAGTTTGGGCAGTATGGCACCCCGACTTTGGCGTACAAAAGACGCAGGTAGTGCGCTACCTCCGTTACGGTCGCCACCGTCGAGTTTGCTCCAGCCCGGCTGACTCTTTGCGACAGCGCAATGGCCGGCGGCACGCCCGCGACGGAATCGACATCGGGACGCGGAAGCTGTGGCAAGAACTGTCGCGCGTAAGGCGACAGCGTTTCCATGAACCGACGCTGACCTTCTGCATAGATGACATCAAAACAGAGCGACGACTTGCCCGAACCACTTGGCCCCGTGACCACCGAAAGACCGCCGTGGGGCAGCTTGCAGCTGATGCCTCGCAGGTTGTGTTCGCGCGCATGCTCGACGGATATCACCGCTTCCTGGGTTTGTGCCGTCGCTTGTTCATCGGCAAAATGCAGGGTCGAAAGCTGACGCGCTTTGAGCGCTGTACCCGTTCGCGTGGACAGACGCGCAAGCTCGGCAGGGGTCGCCTCGGCGACGATTCGTCCGCCATCGGGGCCGCCGCCGGGGCCCAGATCAATCACCCAGTCCGCCTGCGCGATCACATCCAGGTCATGTTCCACCACCACCACGCTGCCGCCGTTTTCACACAGCGCATGCAGCGCCGCGACGACTGGTTCGACGTCCAGTGGATGCAGTCCCGCGCTCGGCTCATCAATGACAAACAGCGTGTTACGGGCCGGTTCCGACAGCGCCCGCGCAAGCTTGAGCCGCTGCGCTTCACCTCCCGATAGCGTCGACAGCGGCTGACCCAGCGTCAGATAACCCAGACCGACGCGCAGAAGTGGTGCCAGCGCCCGTCGCAGCGCCGGATCGGGCTCGGCTTTTGGGTCAAAGCGCAAAAGCGCTTCTTCAATCGACAGCTCCAGAATCTCGGCGACGTGTAGCCCCAGCAGCTTGACGGTCAAGACCTCGGGCCGAAAGCGCTTGCCTTGGCAGACCGGGCACAGAAGCGACACGTCGGCGAGAAACTGCATCTCGACCGTCTCGTAGCCTTCGCCTGAGCAGGTCTCGCAGCGGCCTTTGGCGACGTTAAACGAAAAGTGCGACGCGGTAAGTCCCGCCGACAGCGCGCTCGCTTGGGCTGCCAGTCGGGTGCGGAAACGATCCCATGCCTTGGTGTACGTCGCTGCGTTGCCGCGCGTCGTCCGTCCGAGCGGCGATTGATCGACCAGCACGACGTTTTTTAGCGCCTGGGTGCCGCTGACTTGCTTGTGTGCGCCTGGCCTGTCGACGCTGCTGTCACCAAGCTGGCGCGCCACCGCCCGATACAGCACATCTTCGACGAGCGTCGACTTGCCAGATCCGCTTGGCCCGGTGACGGCCACCAGCATGCCAAGCGGGATGTCGACATCCACATCGCACAGGTTGTTTTCGCTGACGCCCCGCAGGGACAGCACTTTGTCGATCGGACGAACTTGGCGCGGCTTCTGTTTGTGTTTCTGCCACGCCGCGCCGGTCGGCAAGTCGGGGCGCGATGCCAGCTCTTTGGGCGGACCGTCGAACAGCACTCTGCCGCCGTGTCGGCCCGCCTTTGGTCCCAGCTCAATGGCCCGGTCACAAGCCGCAATCAGCGATGGCTCATGTTCGATCAAAAGCACGGTGTTGCCGCCGCGGGCGAGCGAGCGCATCGCGTCGCCGAGCTTGGGCACATCGGTCGGATGGAGTCCCACGCTCGGTTCATCCAGCACAAACAGCGTCCCCGTCAGCCCGGCACCAAGTGCTGTCGTCAAACTGGCGCGCTGCGCTTCTCCTCCCGACAGCGTGCGCGCCTGCCTGTCGAGCTGCAGATAGCCCAAACCGACCTGCGACAAAAAGCCCAGGCGGCTATGCAAAGACTCGATCACCAGCTTGCCCTGCGACGATCGCGGCGAAAGCCCCGACAGCCGTTCTAGCGATGTGGCCACCGTATCGGCGTGCCACTCGGCCAGGTTTTTTTGCCCGACCCGATACGACAGCGCCGTTGGATTCAGTCGTGCACCGTGGCACACCGCGCACAGCTCATACGCTCGATAGCGCGAGAGCAGCACCCGGACGTGCATCTTGTACGTGCGCGATTCCAGAAACTGAAACCACGCCCGCACGCCCGGATACTTGCCGTCGTCCCAGGTTCCCTCACCATCGAGGATCAGCTTCTGCTGATGCGGCGTCAGCTTGTCCCACGGCTTGTCGAGCGGCACACGGTGCTTTTCGGCAAAGCCAACCAGCGCCGCCCGTTCCCACTGCGAGCTTTGCCCGCTCCACGGCTTGATCGCCCCCTTTAGAATGCTCTTGCTGCCATCGGGGATCACCTTGTCCCAGTCGATGCCGATCATCCGACCGAAGCCGCGGCAGGCCGGGCACGCACCGAGCGGCGAGTTGTACGAAAACAGCCGCGCATGCGGTGGTTCAAACGTGCGCGCGCACCCCGGACAGTGCAGGTCTTTGCCGACCAGGATCTTCTCTGCTTGGGTGTAGCGGCTGCGCGCCCCGGCGTCTTTGGCTTGTCCGCCGCGCTCGATCAGGCGCACTTCGGCTGCCGTGCTGTAGCGGTGACAAAGTTCCAGGGCATCGCAAAGTCGGCTGCGTTCCTGTTCCGACAGCACCAAACGATCGACAACGACGTGGACTTGCGCGGCATCGGGCAGCGTATCCGCTTCAACATCAAACAGTTCTTCATCAAGCAGCAGGCGGCGAAAGCCTTGTTCACGCAGGCGGGGCAGGGCGAGCCGCGCTTCTTCGCTTGTGCCGATGGGAAACACGATAAGGGCGCTGCGACCGCTGTGGCTTTCGCTTACGCGGGCGGCTGCTTCAACTGGCGAAATCACCGTCGCAGCAAGCTGGCAGGTTGGGCAGCACGGCACCGCTTCCGCCGCAAACAACGCCGACAGATACGGTTCGACATCTGTCAGCGTCGCCAGCGTTGAGCGGCTCGACTTCACAGGGGCGCGTCGATCCACGGCCACTGCTGCCGCCACGGGTTCCAAGCTATCGACGTCGGGCCGCGGCAGCCGTTCCAGGAACTGGCGGGCATACGGGCTGAAGCTTTCGACAAAGCGGCGCTGGCCTTCGGCATACAGTGTGTCAAGCGCCAGCGACGACTTGCCCGCGCCGCTGGGGCCGCACAGCGCGACCAGTGTGCCTGCCGAAAGCTGCAGGTCGACCGACTGAAGGTTGTGAGTCTTGGCTCCCCGCAGGGAAATTGGCAGCATCGACGACATCGTGGCTTTCCTGGCGAGCTGGGCTTTGGACACCTGGGTGCGGCCCGCGCTGCTACTTAGATGAAGTTTGGGCAGAAAAGCGCACAACGTGGTTTTGGCAAAGCGAAAAAAACCAGTGCGAGGCTCGAACGGCGTCGAGCGGACTCTGCTTTGGCGATGTCGGGCAGGGGGATGTCTAGCGAAGCGTGCGGGTCGTCATAAGCTTCGACAGAAGCGGCGGGCTGTCGTGCTTGGGACGGGGTGGCATGTACTTGTATCGCTTGCGCCACCAGCGCAGCGGCCCGCCATCTTTGCAGCCGAGCGAGCGGTCCGTCGGCGAACAGTAGATCCGCAGGTGCAAGTGGTCATCGTGCGGCAAGGTATCGCCCGGCTGCTTGAGGATGGCTTCGGCGTGCTCGATAAGCTCCTCGTTTTCGCGCAGGTCGCGCGCGTGTTTGAGCAGCACGTTGCGCAGCCGGTTGTGAATAAACAAAAACTGCACTTCGATTTCTGGGTCTTCCAATAGCGCCCGTACCAGCGCCCAGTTGCGACGGACATCAAACTTGCGCGCGGTGAAGGCTTCAAACTGCACGCCTGGCGTCGGTCGCACATTCAAAGAGCGCAGCCCGGCTCCATAGCGTGGCATCGCCGAAACCGGCATCACCGGCGCTCCGTCATCATCGATGGCGTAGTAAATCAGGTCGGCGTCGTGGCCGTTTTCGTGCGAGCGATGCAGCTTGCTTTCGCCGCCGCCCTTCATCGCGATGTCGGCGACGCCGAGTGTTCCACCGGGATGCTCTTTGGCGACCCGCCGTGCCGCTCGCATGATGGCGTTTACGATTTCGTCGGTGCCGTAGTTTGCACCGCGCTCGCGCCACAGCGTCGGAATGGTGTAGCCAGGGCCTTCTTCGGGCAGCTTGCGTCCGCGGCGCAACGAGCCGTTGTTGAAGTTCCCCATGGCGACGCTGCTCCCATCGGAAAGCATGCCGGGGCCGATGCAGCCGAGGAGCAGCAGTGGGACTGCCAGGAGCAGAAGACCGCGAGGGGAATTGCTGCGCATGGTGGAACCATTATGACACGCGCGCGGCTTTGTGGGAAAGCCGCTTGTTGGGAATTTTGTCACCCAAACCTGTTTTCTGACTTACCAGCGGAACTCACTGCGGAAGAGAATCGCGTGGGTAATCACGGTGGGGACTTCTTTGGTCGGCAAGTCCTTGCGGTCATCCGAGCTCATCGCGATAAGTCGGTAGTCGAGCAGGAAGAACAGCGTGCGCCACGGGTTGGCCGATACCTGGACGTTGGCTTCATGCGTGATGCCCGAGCGCTTGCCAAAGCAGCCCGAAAACGGGTCTGCTGACGTGCAGAAGGCTGCGTCGTTGCCGGCCAGTTGATCCTTGGTGATGGCGGCGGTGTAGCCGACGGATGCCGTGATGCGGTCTTTCCAAAAGTCACGCCCGACATCGAAGCTGACGACGTGGTTTTGCGCCCGGTAGTCGAAGATCAGGCTGTAGATAAGGCTTGCGCGGACGCCAAACAGTGTGCCCGCATCGCGCAGCCCGAGCGAGACGTCGCCCGCAAGGTTCGAGGTGTTCTTGGTGTAGTTCTTTTGGCTGTAGACGTCGGGAACGCTTTCGCCGTTTATCAGACTGCGGGCGCGCACCCGGCCTTCGACAAAGCCGCCAAGCCGCCGGAAAAATCGGCTGTCGAGTGTGACGCGGCCTTCATCGCGTCCGGTGCGCAGCACGGTCAGGTTGTTTTCGACGGAGCTTGCGCCAATCGCGGCCAGCGTCGTGCCGGCGCTGCGGTTGTAGACCAGGCGCGCCAAGTACATGTTGATCGCCAGCGACGACATGTGCGAGTAGCCGAGGCGGACGGTCAAGCGATCATCGGACAGCGCGCGAATCGACGACATCACCACGGCGCGCGTAAGCTGCGGACCTGCCGATCCATACAGGTCCACGACCAGATCGCTCATCAGATCGACGCGCTCGTGCGGACGCCACGAGTTAAACCAGCTCAAAAACACCCGTGGCGCGTCAGGCGAATCGCTCGGTGCCACCAGGTTTTGCTGGATCGGCGCGCCATCGGTCGGCGAGCTGGCAGACAGGTTCGGCATCACCGGTCCACCGTCGCCAGGGCCAAAGAAGAAAGACGCCGCCGCGCCGACACTTCCCCAAAGCACATCGTAGTTATAGCGAGCCCCGGCCCCCCCCACGAGACCGAAGCGACCGCCGTCCTGCTGACACTGCTGGGTCTTTAGTTCGTCTGCCGTCGGCGTCAGCGCTGCGGCAATCAGCGTCGGCGTATCGTTGCGGGTGCCCGCGACACCGTTTCCACATGGCGCCACGTAGTCAGTCAAAAGCGACCGCGAATACGGATTTGGATAGCCGCCAAAAAAAGCGCTGCCATACCAGTGCGATCCGAAGTCGTGTGCGACCTTGGCGCCGTCGATCTTGATGGCGTCCGTTTCGGGGATGTACATGCGCCCGACTTGGATGTGCCACGTCGATACAGGACGGAAGGTCGCGTAGGCTTCGCGCAGATCATATTCACGCCCGCCCAGATAGCCTCTGGCCGACGTACCAAGCGGCGTCTTGTAGAACTGGTCGCCAAACAGCGTCGTGTTGGGATCGTACTTGCGCTCGAAGTCGAGGCTGCCCGTCACGCGCAGCCGGAAGTCGAGCTTGAAGTCGAGCCGCTCATTCCACAGCCGAGACGCCAAAACCGTCGCGCGCAGGTCGATAAGCCCCAGGTTCGAGTTGGTGGCGATGCGCTTGTCGATGTTTTGGGTCGGATCGACCCCGTCGTCTTCGGTGTAGTAAAAGCCCGTGATCGAGACTTTGCCGCGATACAGCGGACGCGCCTCCACCCAGCTTGGTGCGCACAGAAGCAGCGTCGCGAAAAGAAGCTTCCCTCTCATCGGCACACCGAGTCCGTTCCCACCAGGCGGCTTACGCGGAAGCTCGCGGTGTTGTGGCAGCTTCCGCAGCTTACCTGGCCGTCGTGCCGATTGGCTGCGCCTGGAGGCAAGCCATCGGTGGTGATTCGCAGCGCTGCGGCGCGGACTGCATCGTCACGGTGGCACGACACGCAGGCCGGCGAGAGACCCGCGTAGTTGCCACCTTTGTGACAGTCGCTGCACGGCAGGACACGGTGAACGCCGGTCAGCGTGCAGCCGACTCGATCGTGATAAAAGCGTGCCCCGGTAAATGTCTGCTGGGTGTGGCAGTCGCTGCATCGCGGCCCAAGCGAGTTGTGGTGCACGTCATCGCGCTGGTGGCAGCCGATGCACAGCTGGGCCAGCCCCTGGAGCACTCGACCGCTTGGGTGACACTCTTTGCAGAACAGTCGATCGTGTGCGCCGCCAAACCGCACCGGGAAGATGTCGTGCCCGGTGTGGATCTTCTTCCACGTCGCTGGTTCGTGGCAGCCTTGGCAGCGGATGCCAAGCTCGGTCTTGTGGGCTTCGGGATCAGCGTGGCAGTCCTGGCACTGCGTCGGCGTTGGCTTGTACTTCTGGGACGGGTGGCAGCCTTGGCAGCGCACCGCGTTGTGTTTGCCGTCCAGCTTCCAGCGGTCTTTGACTTTCGGGTCATTGTGGTCAAATGAAATCTGACCCGTCGGGCTGTGGCAGTCTTCGCATTTGATCCCGAGGCTGCGCTGGTGCGCGTCGTCTTTGAGGTGGCAGCCCGAATCGGCGCACTTCATCGGCGTTGGCTTGTAGCGGCGATTTGGGTGGCAGCCTTCACAGCGCGCGTCTTTGTGCTTGCCGACCAGCGGATAGTTGCTCTTGTCGTGATCGAAGCGCGTCGCGCCCCAGCGGGCCCCTTCGTGGCAGTTGTTGCAGGTGTCTTTGCCGAGCGAGCCTTTGTGCAGCCGGTCTTCGTGACACGATCCGCACATCGAAGAGGTGTCGCGGTACTGATCGTTTTTGTGGCAAGTCCGGCAGTCCTTGATGCGAATGCCGTCAATGACGTGTCCATCGATAAGCTGGAATGGCTTGCCGGGACCGTGGCCGATCTTGACCCGCTCGTTGATCGCTTTGGGGTCGACGCTCTGCTTGACCTCGCCGGGCTTCTGGTGGCACTGGAGGCACTGGTCCGACGAAAACTGCTTCTTGTGGACCTGGGTGTGCTGGTGGCAGCCCATGCAGTCGAGCACGGTGGTGGTGTTCTTTTTGCCTTTGCCCGTGGTCGTCGTCTTCACGAGCGCATCGAAGTTTTCAAACTCGGTCGGCGTCTTGCCGCGGTGGCAGGCCCGGCACGATACCGCTGCGTGTCGACCAAGCAGGGCAAAGCGCGTCTTTGTGTGATCGAACTTCAGCTCGGGGCCCCACGTCGTCGATAGGTGGCACGTTGTGCAGTCGCCGGTTTTGGTGAAGCGGCCTTCGTGCGCATCCTTGTGGCAAGCGTCGCAGTTTCTTCCCGGTGACTTGGTGGCCGTCGATGGGTGGCACGAAGCGCACGGTTTTTTGTGCGGGCCCTCAAGCGCAAAGCGCGTCTTGTGGTTGTGGTCGTAGTCGATGACCTTCCACTCGACTTTGGCGCTGTGGCACTGCGTGCACTTCTTCTGGCCGAACAGCGACTCGCCGTGGACGTTCTTGTGACAAGGCGTGCAGTCGGTGGCCCAGTTGGTCAGGCGGAACGTCGTGCGCGGGTGGCAGCTGTTGCAAGGAACACCGGCATGCTTGGTTTCGATCGGGAAGCGCGTATCGGTGTTGTGATCAAACTTCATCGGATCGAGCTGGCGCCAGTTCTTGGCATCGTGGCAGCGCTCGCAGTTGGCGACTTGCTCGTGCAGCTCACCGTGGGGCGACTTGTGACAGCCAACACAGGCCATCGGTGCCAAAAGGAAGCTCGGACGTCCGGAATCCGTCTTTTGCTTGTGACAGTCTTTGCAATCGACCACCGAGTGTCGGCCTTGCAGTGCGAACCGCGTGGTCGTGTCGTGGTTGAACTTGTTCTGCCCACCGATGGACACCCAGCCGTAGAGGTCGGCTTCGACCCCGCGGTGTTCTTTGTGACACAGCACGCAGGGCCGACCGAGCGCTTTGGGTGATGCGTGTAGACCGATCTTCTGGGCGATGCGCTCGGCGATGGGCTTGTGGCAGTCGAGACACTTCTTTTCATCGACCTCGCGCTTGCCTTGCGGGTGGCACTTGATGCAGTTCGCGGGGCCGTCTATCTCGGCGTGGCCACGGGCCAGTTTGCCAGGAGACGAGTCAAAGAAGCTGGCGCGCGCCGTCGGGCAGGCCAAGAGCCCGCACAGAAGCAGAAGCGCAAACAGGGCCCTAGGCAAGCGATGGAAGAGACAAGACACTTCGGCCCATCATATCGTTTGCCGCAGGTGCCCGTCTAGCTAGGTTCGCAAGCGCTGGTTGGGATGTGGAGTTGCGGCGCGAATTATTGCTTGGGCGGCGCGGGTGGTTTGGAACGGCGGGCGCGGAGGCTCTCTCGGGCCGATCGGGCTTCAGGACTCTGCCAAGACTGCTGACGAATTTCGAGCAGCCGCTCCGACTCTTCTTCGCTCAAGCTGGGTCCAGAGCGCAGAAGGTGTTCAAGCAGGTGTCGTGTGCCTTGCACCGCAGGGCGTGGCTTCGCTGCCATCTTCTGGGCCAGCGCGCAGGCGGTCTCTAGCACCACAGACGAATCCACCAAGCGCGAAATCAGCCCAAGCCGCAGCGCTGCTTCCGCTGACACTGGCTCTGCCAAAAGCAAGAGCTCCCGCGCTTTGCCGGCACCACACAGCGTCGCCAGGCGCCAAATTCCCTCGATCGTATAGACGATCCCCAGCTTGACCGGCGGCATTTGCAGCACGACTTCGGAGTGCGCGACGCGCAAGTCGCAGGACAAGGCAATTTCCAGCCCAGCCCCGACAGCCGGACCCGTCAGCGCAGCCACGGTGGGAAGCGGCCCCTCACGCAAGAGCCGCAGCGTCGCTTCCAGCTCGCCGTGGCCGCGGAGCCACTCGGGATCCGGGTTGGCGGGCAGCGCATGCAAGTCATAGCCAGCACAGAAGACCCCGCCGGCCCCGGTGAGCACTGCCGCGCGGGCACCTTGCTCGGCGGCTTCGACAATGGCTTCGCGCAGCGCGACCAGAAGCCGGTCATCGACAGCGTTGGCTCGCTGCAGGTGACACAGCGTAAGCAGCACGATGTCACCTTGGCGTTCTTTGCGCAGACGGCTTGGCATAAAGGCTCCTTGGTCTACATCGTACCTAGCTTGTGCCTCGGCGCGGTCAACTACTTTCCGAGCATCGCCTGCCGAATCATCGCAAGCGGCGCAGGTCCGTAGCCAAGCAGCGTGTCGTGGAACTTGCGCAGGCTGTAGTTTGCGCCCTGCTTCGTTTTGTAGTCCTGCCGCAGCTTGAGGATCTGCAGCTTGCCGTAGGTGTACACGATGTACAGCGGGTCTTGCGTGCCGCGGCGGGCTTCGACTTCTGCCACCGCGCGCATCTGCCGGCCTTCGTGGAAAAAGAAGTCGGCGGCCTGCGCTTGGGTCATGCCACGGCAGTGCATCCGAATGCCAGCGACAAAGCGGGCCGCGCGGAGGAGCGCATCCTGTAGCTGCATCAGGCGAATTTTCGGATCGCCTTTGCCGTAGCCTTCTTCCAGCATCATCTCTTCTGTGTAGTGCGCCCAGCCTTCGACGTTCGACATCGTGTGGGCCAGCTTTTTTGCTCGGCTCAGCTTGCCAAGCCACAGAAACTGCACGTAGTGGCCGGGAAATGCTTCGTGCACCGTCACGACATCGATCAGCGGTCGGCTGTACGCGCCGCGCAGAAAGTCCTCGGTCTGTTCGGGCTTCCAGCCCGGCTCGGGCAGCGTGATGTAGTAGTACGCTTCGCTCGCTTTTTCGTAGGGACCGGGCGTATCCATCGACGCCAGCGTCGTCGCGCGCATAAACGGTGGCGTTTCGCGCACAAGCGGCAGCACGTCTTTTGGCACCGTCACGATGTTGTGGTCGATGAGGTACTTGTGCTGCGCGGCTTGTCGTGAAGCGGTGTAGTCAATAAGCTCCGACGGCTGTGGGTGGTCTGCGCTCACCCGCTGCTGTACGTCGGCAGCTGAGCGGCTTGGATCGATCTGGGCCGCGGTCTTGTCAAACTCTGTCCGCAGCCGGGCAAGCTCAGCTTCCGCCATCGGCAGCAGGTCGGACACTTTGGCGTCGATCATTTCCTCGGCCCAAAGGGCCTTCTGGAACATGGCTTCGCCGAGCGCAAAGTCAGCCGTCGCTCGTGCTTTGCCATCCTTTTCGAGAAATGTACCGAGCGCCGTCAGTGCGTCTACGAGATCCGCACTGGCACTGCGAAGCTGCGCTTGCAAACCTGGATCTGGCACTTCGGAAAACGCTTGTACGACGTCATGGCGAAAGAAGTCCGTCGTCGCCGATAGCGTTCGCAGCGTCACATCAATCGACGCGAGCGACATCGAATCAAGCTGCTTGGGCGCGAGCCGAATCAGCGCGCTCGCTTTGCGCAGCCGCGAGATGAGCGGTCGCATGCGTACCGCGAGCGGCGCATAGTTTCGCTTCAGAAGCGCGTTGATGCTGTGCGAGACAAGCCCAATGTACGCCATCGGCTTGCGGCGATGCGCGGGCAGCTCCGAAAGCTCGAAGCGCCGTGTCGCGATCGAATGACGCAGCAGATCCAGGTCGAACTGCTCGTCGGGCGTAAGCTGATCTTTGTGAAGCGTGGCCAGCTTTCGATCCCAGTCTGAAAGCCACGCGAGCGTCGATAAAACCCCTTGGGGTGAATAGTCTTCCAAGTCCCCGTCGTGGTCGTGCAGTCCAAGCTCGGTTGTTTCAGTCGGATAGTGGCGTCCAAGCTCAGCGACAAAGCCATCTACATAGGCGGACAGTCGAGCGCTTTCGTCTGTCGTTTGGGCTGCGGCAGTCGCGGGACTTTTTGGCGCTGCGTGCGGCTGTGCGGTGAAGCCGAGCAGCGTAGCCGCCAATACCAGCGAATGTGACAGCCTGCGGCTGCGTCTTTGGCTGTGGGGCGTGACATCCAAGGACTGGCAAGGAGTGATGCAGAACAGCGGAGCTTTGGTGCGGGACATGGCCATTTTTTCTACCACCGGCGCGGACTTGGCACGGCTAGAAAATTTGGGCGGCGGCGCTGGATCGGCATGGACTAGTCTTTTGACCTTGGACAAGATCGTGTGTCTGTAGAACCAAATCGAAGAGGAGTTGGCCTGTGACAAATCGCAACAGTCGCTCTGTCAGTTTCTTCCGTTCCGCTCGGTCGGTGCTGTCGGCGCTGGCTTTTGTGGCACTGCTTCCTTCCGCTGCCTGGGCAGAGCCCAAAGCGGGGGACAAGCTGCAAAATCCCGAAGTCCGCGACGCAAGAGACCAACCGGCCAAGCTGCCGGAGTGGGGAAACAAAGTCCTCCTCATCCTGTACACCGATCCGGATGAAGCCGATCAGAACGACGAGTTTGCCGACATGGTGAAGGCGTCGGGTCTGTCGAAAGAGTCCTTCCAGTCCATGGGCGTCGCCAACATGAAGGACGCGCCCGCCAAGCCAAACTGGATCATCCGCCGCGTCGTTCGCAAAAAGATCGAAAAGTACGGAACCACCATCCTGACCGACCCTGATCATCTGCTCATCAAGGCGTGGAACCTGGGCGACTGCAACGACAAGTCCGTCGTCATGATGGTCGACAAGGAAGGCACGCTGCGTTACTTCTTCAAAGGAAAGCTACCGGAGCCAGAGCGCAAGAAAGCGCTCGACCTTCTCAAGTCGCTTATCGGCGGCTAGTCGGTTCCCTCGTCCCGTTCGCGGTTTCGGTCTTCTTCTCATAGCCAGTCCGTCCGGAGTCCCTTGTCTAGCTCGCAACATAGTGTCATCGCGCTTGCCGGCCCGCGCGGTCGTCCTCGGCTGTCGCTTTTGCTTCTTGCGATTGCGCTGTGTTCGGCCCTGTGGCTGGTTGGTGCGGGTCGCCGAATTGATTATCTGGCCGACGATTCCTACATCTTGTTTCGGCATGTTCTCAATCACAGCCGTGGGCTTGGGATGATCTGGGACTTGTGGCATCCGGTGCAGGCCCACAGCTCCATTTTGTGGGCGTATCTGCTGCGGCTCGCGATGGTCTTGGGCATTCCGATTGAAGACGGCGCAAGGATTCTTGGCGTGTCGTTCGGCTCCGGCGCGGTCCTGGTCTTGACGGTGACGCTGTGGAGCAAGCTCAACCTGCGCAGGCTGCTGCTGGCTGTGCTGCTGCTCGCAACGTTTCCCCCCCTGGTGTTGTGGAGCAGCGCTGGCCTGGAAACGACACTGGCGCTGTGCTTGGGTCTGCACTTTCTGTCCGTAGTCGGTCGTGCCTGTGAAAGCAGGGTCCATCCACGGATTCGCGATGCAGAGCTTATCACCGCGGTGCTGCTCGGCGTCGTAAGTCCGCTTGTGCGTCCGGACTTGCCGCTTCAGCTCTTGGGGGGACTCGTTTGTCTGTTTATCTGGCATCCGCGCTCACGCAGCCTGATTCCCATGGTCGGCCTGTCGTGCTTGCTCGGAATGGTCGTCTATGTCGCGCTCAATCGGTCATCGTATGGTGCCGCGGTGGCAGTGCCAGTGGCGACGAAGTTTCGCATTGAACCGCGCAACATCTTGCGCTTTCTCCGTTACGTCCAGCGCGATGCGCCACAGCTTGTGATTCTGGGTATCGGGCTGCTTGCTGTGCTGCGCAAGACGTGGCAAAGCGAGCTGTGCCAAGATCCCATCTCGCTGCTCTCGCTGGGCGCGCTGGGTGCGACGCTTATCGAGCTTTCGCTTCTAGGGGGCGATGAACTGTCACGCGGTCGCTTTCTGATTTGGCCTTATGCCTGCACGCTGCTGTGTCTGGGTCGCTTGTCGATGGCGGTGCGGATTCCCAAAGGCATTCGCAGTGGCGTGATGCTGTCTCTGCTTCTGCTCTCGTTTGCGCAGTCCGCGTGGGCGCTGGAACCAGAGGGTGATCAGCCGTGCAGTGTGTGGCGTCGTGCGGCGGGAAAGTGGATTCACTCCCATAGTGACCCAGCGCTGACGATTGCCGTGGCTCCTGCGGGGTTTATTCCGTTTTTCGCCGATCGCAACACGATTGATCTGATGGGTCTGGCGCATCCGCAGATTGGTCGGCTGAAGCTGCCGCGCGGCTCGGTTGAATGGGGGCGTCTTGCAACGGAAATTGCGATCGCGGAAGGCGTCTGCGCGGTTCTTCTTGTTGTCTGTGACTCGCCTTCCGAAGATCCCCGCCAGCAGTGTGCGCATCCGACGCTCCAGGGCATGGTCGATGCGCTTGTTCGCCATCCAGAGTTTCGCTTTACAGAAGTTCCGATAGGCGTTGGCAATCCTTTGCGGATGGCCGTTCGTTCAGACTGTCTGAAGCACTTGCGCGGAATGGATCGATAGTCCCGCTACGGCGCGCGCCGGAATCCTTCCGCGGACTTTGCAAGCTATGCTACGAACCACGTCCATGAGCGGAAAGCAGATCGACTTTTACTTCGACCTTTCGTCCCCCTATTCCTACTTCGCAGCGACACAGCTTGACGCGATTGCTGGCCGCTTCGGTGCGCAGGTTGTGTGGAAACCGATGGTGCTCGCGGCGGTGTTCAAGGCGGTTGGCAACGTCATGCCGGCGGTTTGTATTCCCAAAGCCCAGTACATGGTCAAAGACCTTGCGCGGTGGGCTGCGCACTACGGCGTTCCGTTCCAGATGTCGAGCCGCTTCCCGCTGCCGACGATTCGTGCGATGCGGCTTGTGATAGCCGGCGAAGCGCTTGGCAAAAGCGGCGATCTAGCCAAGCGGTTCTTTTCTGCGATGTGGGAACGTGACCTGGATATTTCCAGCGATGACGTGCTGCGGCAGATCATCGGCGAAGCTGGCTTGTCTGCTGATGCGCTGTTTGCGGCGACGGATACCGCCCAGGTCAAAGACAAGCTGCGCGCCTACACCGATGAAGCGGTCAGTCGTGGCGTCTTCGGAGCCCCGGCGATGGTTGTGGATGGGGAGCTGTTCTGGGGCAACGACCGGCTTCACTTTTTGGAACAAAAGCTCGCAAAGTGAAAGACCGGCGCGTCGGCGTACATCACGCAGAGAGGGGCCGACTCCGTTTACTTTCCAAACCACAGCCCTGCCGTCAAGTTGAGCGCGTGGAAGTCGTAGCTTCGTGACGGCTCTGCTTGCGGACCTGCGAACGTGGCCAAGATGTTGAACTGGTAGGCCAGCTCCAGCTCAAACTGGATGCGCTCTGTCATCTTGATGTCGACGCCACCTGACAACCGGGTGACGTGACCAATGCCGCGTCCTCCGAGCTGCCGGACCCAGACTTGGGTGGCGCCGAGTCCGTAGCTCAGAAAGCCGCGCACCCGCGGACCGGGGCTTATCATGTGCTTGGCGAACACGCCGTAGTCGATGCCCAGGCTGTCGGCGACCATCCCGCCAAAGTTGTAGTAGAAGCCGGCCATGAAGCCGACGTAGGAAGCGTAGCGAGATGTGAAGCCGCCGACCTGCCAGCCGAACTTGCCATCGACGCGAAGTCCCTGCGTCTGAAATTTTCCACCGACATTGTCTGCCGACAGCGGCAGGTAGCTAATCGGTGAATACATCCAACCAAGCGCGATGGCACCGACTCGTGGCGCGTGTCGCATCGTGCCAATCGGTGGTTGCGCCGCCTGGGGCGGCAGCGGGTTCAGATTGGGCTCGGCAAGCTGCTGACCACTGGCGTCAGGCTGGACTTGACCCGGCGGGATCGGCGCTTGGTCTTTGGCCGAGGCAGTTGCCGCCGGTCCCATGGACCCGTCCGGCTGTCCTTGGGGCTGTATGGATGGGACTTGCGCACGCACAGATGGGCCTGCGAGCGAAAACCCAAGCAGCGCCACAAGAGACAGAGTCGACTTCATCACCAGGATACTAATATGTTACGTGTGGGGAATGAGCACAAATCCTTCTCCTCCCCGCCGAGTTCCCCGCAAGACGCCCGTGTTTCCCAAGGACCTTTTGGATGGTCAGGTCGTCATTGTCACAGGAGGGGGCTCGGGGCTCGGCCTGTCGATGAGCGCTGGCTTATGCCAAGCCGGCGCCCATGTGGTCATCTGCGGTCGCAACCCGGAACGGCTGGGGCAAGCCGTCGAGACACTGCGCACGGGCGGCGGCAAAGCCGATGCCATCCCATGTGACGTGCGCGAGCCGGAGCAGGTCGCCGAGCTAGTCAAGAAAACCGTGGAGCGCTGCGGAAAGATCGACGGTCTTATCAACAACGCCGCCGGCAATTTCTTGTGTGCCGCAGAAGAGCTGTCGGTCGGGGGTTTTGATGCCGTGGTGAAGATTGTGCTCTACGGCAGCGTGAACGCGACGCTGGCGGTTGGAAAGCACCTGATAGAGCGGGGTGCGCCGGGTTCGGTGTTGTCCATCCTGACCGCGTATGCCTGGACGGGATCGGCGTTTGTTTTGCCATCGGCCTGTGCCAAAGCGGGGGTGCTCGCGATGACGCGCTCTCTTGCGGTGGAGTGGGGTATCTATGGCATTCGGCTCAATGCGATTGCGCCGGGTCCATTCCCGACCGAAGGCGCATGGTCGCGGCTTGTGCCCGAAGCATCAATGATAGAAGGCTTGGTTGAAAAGCGGGTGCCGATGGGGCGGGTCGGTGAACACAGCGAGCTGGCCAACTTGGCTGTGTTTCTGATGAGCGACGCGAGCCCCTACCAGAACGGCGACTGCGTGACGATTGACGGGGGGAGCTGGCTTGCCGGGGCAGGGGAGTTTAGCGAGTACGCCCGGTACGACCGCGACCGGCTGAAGACGCTCCTAAAAGCGATGCGACCGAAAAAGTCGTAGCTTATGAGGGCGTCGGACTTTCGATCTGTGCTGAAGTCTTGCCGAAGCGGCGCTCGCGATGGCCAAAGTCAGCCAGGGCGTGCTGCAAGTCTTCGGCGGTAAAGTCCGGCCACAGGCAGTGCGCAAATGCAAACTCAGCATACGCGGACTCAAAGGTGAGTGCGTCGGCCAGGTCTTGGCCTCGCCCCGTGTACACAATGAGATCGACCGGCGGCAGGCTCGCAGTGGCCAGGCGCTGCTGAATCAGTGCCGGTGAGATGGCTTCGGCTGGCAGCCGGCCTGCTTTGACTTCCGCGGCCAGCTCTTTGGCTACGCGCAGCAAGTCACGACGTCCACTGTAGCCAAGCAAAAGCGACAGCCCCATGCCAAGCTCGTGGGATGACGCCGTCTGCATTGCGTGCAGCTTGTTTTGAAGCTGTGCCGGCAGGCAAGACAGCTCTCCGTGCGCGGAAAAACGCAGCGACAAGTGGCGGAAGGTTTCGCCGTGGCTGCGAAGAAACTGGAACAGAACCGTCGATGCTTCGTCGCTTCTGTCCATTGGGAACGTATCCGTCGGAATCAGCGTCAGGTGACGAACGCCGCTTTGCGCAGCGGCTTCGATGGCTCCTGCGGCGGTCAGCGCCGACGCCCACAGCCCAGAGCTGGGCGATAGCCCGCGCTCTGTCGACCAGAGTCTACAGCCATCCATCAAGATGGCGACGTGATCCGCTCGTTTTTTCATCGAACTAAGCTCCGTCCAGAATGTAAGAGCGAGCAGTCTACTCAAGTCCGCGCTCGCGTAAACGCTACGATGCGCATGCCGCGTGAAGAATGGGTTAACGGCATCGGAAACTTCGATGAATTTCCCGACGACGCACGCTGGACCATAGCCTTTTGTCGTGTGCTGCGATACACGTCGAAACATGTCGAGCTTGAAGGTCGAGGAGCGTTTTGTAGTCGATGCGGACGTGCTGCGGGTTTGGGAATTCCTCAAGCGGCCCGCGCTGGTCGCCGGCTGCTTACCTGGCGCCAAGCTGGATGGACAAGAGGGCGGGGACACGTTCCTTGGCACGATGAAGATCAAGGTCGGTCCGGTGATGCAGGACTTTCGCGGCAAAGCGACGCTAGCGGAAGTCGATGACACCTTGCACAAGATGACCGTAAGCGGGGTTGGCGATGACAAGGCCGGTGGTGGATCGGCCCGCATGACGATGAAGTGTCAGGTGGTGCCGAGCAGCGAGACCGGCAAAAGTGAAGTAACCATCGTCGCGGAGGTCGAGCTATTCGGCAAGCTGGTGCGCTTTGGTCGCGGGATGTTTGAAGCGGTCGCCAAGCAGCTCTTTAAGCAGTTTGTCGATCGTGCCCGCTCCGCGATTGCGAGCATGCCGGCTCCCGCTGGGTCGTCGGAACCGGCGGTGGTCCTTGCGACACCGCTTCCCGCCACAAGCACCGGAACAAGCGAAGCAAGCACCGGGACAAGCGAAGCAAGCACCGGGACAAGCGAAGCAAGCAAACCGACAAGCGAAGCAAGCAAACCGACAAGCGAAGCAAGCAAACCGACAAGCGAAGCA
>DAORGN010000009.1:26749-53387 GCA_035340095.1 Pseudomonadota bacterium
CGAAGCAAGTGCGGCATCAAGCGAAGCAAGTGCGGCATCAAGCGAAGCAAGTGCGCGGACAAGCGACGCGGGTACGGGTTCAAAGGATGCGAGCACGGCTTCGGCGTCTGCAAGTCAAGCCGCAAGCAGCAAAAGTCCGCCAGCTGTCGCTGCCCAATCGACAGCTGCCCCGGTCGTGGCGACCCCCAATCAGCGCGTCGTCAAGTCGAACGATGACGAAGCCCTGGATGCAGGGTCGCTGATCTTTGCGGTGATTTGGGAGTGGATAAAGGGTCTGTTTCGGCGGCTTTTCGGACGCAAGTAGCCGCAGCTGAGGCGAGATTACTTCTTTTTGCCGGTCAGCCAGTTCCAGCCGTTGGAAATCGCTGAGCCGACGTTGTTTGCCACATTCTTGGCGGTGCCGACGGCGGAATTGACGCCGTTCGAGATGCCGGTGCCGACCTTGCTCGCGGTGGATTTGGCGCCATCCCAGGCCGAACTGACACCATTTGAGATCGCGCCGCCGATGCTTTTGGCCTTGTCGATGGCAGCGCCTATCGGCTTGGTGATCGGCGCGGCCATTTCAGCGACTTTTTTCTGAACGCTGGGATCGTGTGCCAGGTGATTGACGATGCCGGGCAGACCGGACGCAATCTGTTTGAGATCACCGCCGTGCGGTGCGATGTGGTCGTGGAAGAAGTTGCCGAGCGTGCTGGCGCCGTTCTTGACGCCGGACCACATGTCCTGCGCGCCTTTGCCCATCTCCTTGGCGCCACTCCAGCCGCTGCTCAGGCCGTGGCCGAGCTCGGACAGGCCCTTGCCAAAGTTGCCGTGCAACAGGTCGGATACGCCGTGGCCGGCTTCCGTTGCGCCGCTCTTGACGCCGCTCCAGCCGTCTTTGGTTTCACCCCAGCCGCCCTTGGTCTGATTCACCGCGTTTTGCAGCGGACCCGGAATCGGCTTGCCATCTTTGCCGAGCACGGGGTTCCACTCTGAGTCGGTCTTCTGCCAAAGGTCCATTCCAGCGCCGACTTCCCCGAGCAATCCGGAAGCCGCTGGTCCGAGCGTGCGGCGCTGTGCCTCCCAGAACGCGCGATCGCTCTGGCGGTCGCCTTGGTAGGACTGGATGGTCGTGTTTTGATTGGTCGCGTTGGCGTAGCCGTCCTTGTCTTTGACTTTGCCGTGCGCGTCAATCGTGCCCTTGGCTCCGTCCGACGGAATCAGGAAGGACGACAGGTGCGCATCTCCGGTGTTTAGTCCGGTTGCCCAGTCGCCGCGGGTGTATTCGTGGTAGTTGCCGTCGACTTTCGCTTCGCCGGCGCGGTGAACGATGTCGTTGGTAAAGAAGTGGTGATTGACGTCGATGCCGTACTTCTTTTCGGCGGCGTTGACGGCGGCGGCGTCTTGGCCGGCGATGCCCGGTGACTGGAAAGTCGAGAGCGAGCGGACGTTTTGCGCATTGTCGACAAGGGATCGCTGCGCCAGGGCGCCACCGAGGCTGTATCCGACGACATCGGCCTTTTCCCCCGGCTTGTGGCCAAACAGCTTGGCAATCTCGGCTTTGCCGGGCTCGTACTCCGACTGGCCGATGTACTTGTCACCCAGGTCGGCTTGGGCATCACGCGGGCCACGGTCGGGCTCGGTGCCGCGGAACGCGACGACCGGTGCCGTCCCATTTTTGGCACCTTGGGCCGATGGCTCGAATCGAATCGCAAACAGGCCGGTGTCTTTGTTGTGATCGACGACGTTGCTGGGATCGACCTTGGGATTGTAGCCCCACGCCGATAGCGAGTTCTGCTGCGCCGCCGAGTAGTTCGAGACCGGGTTGCCATCTTTGCCGACGACCGGCTTGCCGTCCTTGTCTTTGACAAACGGATCAGTCTGGCAGAGCCGCGCCATGTATTCGTGGACGTACTCTTGCTTGTACTGCTCCGCATTCATGCCGAGCGCTTTGGCTCTCTCGAAGTCCTGGCCTTTGCCTTCCTTGAACTGCTGTTCAATCTGCTGCGGCGTCAAGATGGCCTGATCAGGCTTGCCGCCTTTGGCATCTTTGCCGGATGCCGCGTTGCCAACGGCTTCTTTGATGGCAGGGCTGCCCTGTTTGTCGGGGTTTAGCGTGCGTTCTTGGCCCTGGCCTTCGCCTTTTTGGCCGCTGCCGCCTTCGTGCTCCGACCACTGGCCGCCAAAGCCACCTCCGGTCAGCCAAGGCGATGCATCGCCCAGCTCACCAAAGTGACCGCCGCCGGCTTGAAAACCCTGGCCGACGCCAGCATCGCCCAGCTCGCCAAAGTGCCCTCCGCCGCCGAATCCACCGCCAAGAGCCCATGGACTTGGTTGCTGCTGTTGCGACGTAAAACCGGCTTCGCCTGACATGTGGTTCTCCGCTGGCTGGTTGCTTTTGCCATAGAGTTTTCGGCAGAGCGACCGCGGCGTTGCCGCGCTTCAGCGAACTTCTTCCAGGTCACGATGTAGGGTTTTTTTGACTTAGTGGGTTGCTGCTGCCAAAAGGTTTGCCCGCCAATCAAGGAGGCGCTCGTGGCCGCGACTCAGTACATCGTCGAGGGAGGACATCGCCTGCACGGAACGGTTCGTCCGGCAGGAAACAAAAACGCAGCGCTGCCCATCATTGCTGCGGCGCTTCTCAGCCAGGACAAAGTGACGCTGCGCAATGTGCCGCGCATCCGCGATGTCGAGACGCTGGTCGACCTGATTCGATCCGTCGGTGCTGAGGCAGAGTGGGACGTAAGCGACATTCATACCCTGCACATTCACGCAAAGACGCTGCGCGCCGCGTCACTTGATCCCGACCTGTGTGCACGGATTCGCGCGTCGATCTTGCTGGCTGCCCCGCTTCTTGCACGATGTGGGGAAATTCATCTGCCACCGCCGGGTGGTGATGTCATCGGGCGACGGCGTGTCGATACCCACTTTTTGGCACTTGGCGAGCTGGGCGCGACGTATCAGCTATCGGAGCGGTTTCATCTGACCGCTTCGAAGCTGCGTGGCGCAGACGTGTTTCTGGATGAGCCGAGCGTGACCGGGACCGAAAACGCCATCACGGCTGCCGTGGCAGCGACCGGCACCACGATTTTGCGCAACGCCGCTTGTGAACCGCACGTTCAGGATCTTTGCAACTTCCTGGTGACGCTGGGTGCGCAGATTGAAGGAATCGGATCGAACCAACTGACGATTCATGGCGGACGCGCGCTGCACGGTGGGGAGTTTTCCATTGGCCCCGACCACATCGAAGTCGGTTCGTTCATCGGTCTGGCGGCGGTGACTCGATCGGAGCTGCGGATTGCACAGGCTGGCGTCCGTCACTTGCGGATGATTTTGCTTGGCTTTGAGCGCCTGGGAATTACCTGCAAGGTTGACGGTGATGACTTGATCGTGCCGAGCGCGCAGAGCATGCAGATTCGGTCAGACTTGGGCGGTCACGTTCCGAAGTTGGAAGACCAGCCGTGGCCCGCATTCCCTGCCGACCTTCTGTCGATTGCCATTGTCACCGCAACGCAGTGTGAAGGCGTCATCTTGATGTTCGAAAAGATGTTCGAGTCGCGCCTGTTTTTCGTCGACAAGCTGGTGTCGATGGGGGCGCGTATCATCCTGTGTGATCCGCACCGGGCGCTGGTGTATGGGCCCTCTTTGTTGCGTGCGGGAACGGTCGAATCGCCTGACATTCGGGCTGGAATGGCGATGCTGATTGCGGCGCTGTGCGCGCAGGGCAAAAGCACAATCCTGAACGTCGGACAGATCGAGCGAGGCTACGAGCGCATCGTGTCACGCCTGCGTTCGCTCGGCGCTCACATCGAGGAAGTCGAAGACCGTCGCAGTCGCCGCTAATGGTGGCCGCTTCGCGTACAATTTGCTGACTTTTTCGCCCCAAAAGCCGCCGAGAACGCTACAAGATAGGGCTTCTAGCGAAAGGCAATTGGGTGAAGGTCTCGATCATCATCCCCGTGTACAACGAAGAGCGGACGATTGGCGCGGTCATCGACCTTGTGTCGTCGCTCACGTTTGACAAGGAGATCATCGTTGTAAACGATGGCTCTAGCGACGGAACCCGCGAGGCGCTTCGTCCGTATGAGAGCCGTCCTGGGCTCCGCGTCTACCACTGCCCGGTCAACCTGGGCAAAGGCTCCGCAGTTCGCATCGGCTTTAGCATGGCCGAAGGCGACATCGTGACGATCCAAGACGCGGACCTGGAACTGGACCCGCGCGACTATTACCAGCTCATCGAGCCGATCGTGTCGGGCCAAGCCGACGTTGTGTACGGTTCGCGCTTTTTGAGCCAGGACGGCACAAGCCATCGGCGCGGCATGCTGATGTTCTATCTGGCCAACCGCGCGCTGACAGGCTTTGCCAACCTGCTGTTTCACGGCCACCTGACCGACATTGAAACGTGCTACAAGCTGTTCCGTCGCGAAGTGCTGCCCAAGCTAAAGCTGCGTGCCGCTCGTTTCGAGATTGAGCCGGAGCTTACCGCGCAGGTGCTCAAGAACGGCTATCGAATCGTCGAGCTGCCGATCTCTTACAAGCCGCGTACCCATGCTGAGGGCAAAAAGATTGCTTGGGTCGATGGTTTTATCGCTGTTTACACCCTCGCCAAGCAGCGTTTCGGTTAGCGCAAACCCTGTTCGGCCTGCGCGCAATCAGTCAGCATGAGTGATGCTGAGCATCTTGCTCGGCGTGCTTCATCTGGGAGGGGACCCGATGCGTGCTGGACGAAAACAGCGATCACTAGACGTTTGCTTCCTTGCTTATTTGTTTGCGGTGGGATGTACGAGCAGTGGGACCAGCGGAAACACCGATGCCGCCGGACTGACGGACGGCGGGGACGGGGATCTGGCGATGGCAACATGTTCGCCAGAAGGTGTGTTTGATGGTGCTCCGGTCACGGCTGCCGCTGGACAGTGGGCCTGGGTCGATGAGCCCAAAGCGTTGTGCCGTGATGGCTCTGCCACGGGCTTTGGTGTGCGGATCAATCCAAACTCCGACAAGCTCGTGATCTACTTCCAGGGCGGCGGAGCCTGCTTCAACTCGGCGACCTGCGGTTCGAATCCGGCGACCTTCAACTCGGGGACTTTTGCGCTCGCGGTGCTTGCTGGTGGCCAGCAGGGGATTTTTAACCAGACGGATTCCGCCAATCCGTTTCGCGATTGGAATGCGGTGTTCATTCCGTACTGCACGGGCGACGTGCACGCCGGGACCGCAACGGGAGTCACGGTGCCGGGTGTGGGGGCGCCCACGAATCAGCAGTTTGTCGGCTACCGAAACGTGGGCTACTACCTAAAGCGCATCATTCCTACGTTCCCGAAAGTGACACGGGTGCTTTTGACCGGCGCGAGCGCGGGCGGTTTTGGCTCGATGCTGAACTACCATCGGGTGGCACAGGCGTTCTGTCCGCGACCTGTCTCGCTTGTGAACGACTCAGGTCCGGTGTTTCAAGATGCATTTCTGGCTCCGTGTCTACAGAAGCGCTGGCGGCAGCTGTGGAACTTTGATGCAAACCTACCAGCAGGCTGCACCGGCTGTAGCAATGCGGACGGCAGCGGAATGGCCAACTACGAAAAGTTCATCGGCCAAAATTACCCGGCACAGCGGCTGGGGCTGATTTCGTCTCTGCAAGACGCGACGATTTCTTACTTCTTGGGCTTTGGACAGAACAACTGCTCTGCGATTGATGGCACGCCGGGCCCGCTACCTGGCGCGACGTTCCAAGCGGGTCTTATCGATCTGCGGGACAGCTTGCTCAAGCCGAATCCGAATTGGTCCACGTACTACCTGACTGGGACGACCCACACGTATCTGAACAACGCGAACTACTCATCGCTTACCAGCGCAGGGGTCAAGCTCACGGACTGGATGATAGGAATTGCCAACCAGGGGCCATCTTCCCACGTCGCACCGTAGTCCGCCTTGGCCCTGTTTCCGCGCAAGCTGCGCCTGCTTGTTTACTTCAGCAGTGGCAGCGTCACCGACGAACGCTTGTCTCCGCCGCGATAGACTTGGTGGGTCGTGACCAGGAAGTCCTTTTCGGTTGCGCGATAGATGTCGACAAACTGCTGTGGGTTGCGATCGACCAGCGGAAACCACGAGCTTTGCACCTGAACCATGATGCGGTGTCCTGGGCGGAAGGTGTGGAACACGTCCGGAAGCTGGAAGCGTATGCGCGTGGGCTGGTTGGGCGTCATCGGCTCCGGGCGCTCGAAGCTCTGGCGGAACCGAGCGCGCATCACTTCGCCGCGCACCAAGGCCTGATAACCACCCATTCGGACTTCGCGCGGATTCGGTTCTGGATCGGCGGCATGCTCTGGATAGACATCGATCAGCTTGACGACAAAGTCGGCATCCGTTCCGGTCGTGGACACCCACAGGTCGACATCGATCGGGCCAGCCACCGTCACATCAGCGTCATTGGCCGGCGCGACATAGGAAAGAACATCCGGTCTGCGTGAAGCAAAGCGCTGGTCTTCGACCATGTATTCCGGATCGCGATGGGCAGACAGTCGCTCGCGATAGGGAACCGGTTTGTGTGGATTGCTGATGTAGCGATCGAACGCATCGCCCGTCTTGCTGTTTGGGTCGATGGACAGTCCGCCGCCTTCTGCAAACCAAAAGGGAGTCGGCTTGGCTGTCGCAGGCGGCCAGCTTTCATGGCTGCGCCATACGTTCTTTCCTGTTTCAAACGCCCACGCTTTGGGCGGGGTTTCTGCGCTGATTCCTTTGAGATGGTGAAGGAAAAAAGGCACCAGCATGTGCTCTTGGTAGTAGCGCGAAGTCTTGGCACCAAAGTGGATGTCACCCAGGGAATCACCGTCCGTTCGATACTGACCTCCGTGTTTCCATGGACCTAGCACCAATGTACTTTGCGTGCTCGGGCTCTGTTTTTCGATCGCATGGAATGTTCCCAGCGTTCCGTACAGGTCTTCGGCGTCATACAGGCCGCCAACTGTCATGACTGCCGGACGGATGTTGCGGAAATGCGGACGTGGATCGCGGGCCTTCCAGTAGTCATCTCGATTCGGATGTTCGACGCATGCTCGCCAAAATGGCAGCGCGGTGCCAACAATCCTTGTGTCGGCGTCAAACAGCGGCAACACCGTTAGGAAGTAGTCGTACAGGTCGCCGCTTTCGAGATCAAAGTCCCAGCGAGCTTTGGGACTGGGCTTGGGCCGCGGCTTGCCGAAGTTTGCGTAAAAGAGAAACGTATCGGCGAGAAACAGCGCGCCGTTGTGGTGAAAGTCATCGCCCATGTACCAGTCGGTCACGGGCATCTGGGGCGACACCGCTTTGAGCGCGGGATGCGCATCAATCGCCGCTTGTGCCGCATAAAACCCCGGATAAGAGTTCCCCCAGATACCGACTTTGCCGTTGTTGCCTGGGACGTTTTTCACCAGCCAATCAATGGTGTCGTAGGCATCGCTCGACTCGTCTACATCCTTGGCTGTTCGCTTGTTTTCGATGTAAGGCGTGACGTCGGAAAAGACGCCTTCCGACATGAGCTTGCCGCGAACGTCCTGCTGCACAAAGATCATGCCGTGCGCGATAAGTGCCGTGGCTGGCGCCAGTCCTCGCAGCTGACGAGGTTCCTTGGCAGAAGGATAGTTGTCGACTCCGTAAGGCGCGATCCCGTAGGGCGTGCGGGTCATCAGAAACGGATAGCGTCGCGAGCTGTCTTTGGGCACATAGACGTGGGTGAACAGTCTTACGCCGTCGCGCATCGGAATGCGGAATTCGTGCTTGGTGTAGTGTTCTCGTAGGGCGCGAGCGATGTCTTCGTCGCTTGCAAGCTCGCGTGGGATAAGCGGTTTGTCGTTGTTTGATTCGGCTGCGGGCTTGGGCGGTGCGCCCACCGCATCGGGTGCCGTGGAAAGCAGAAGGGAAAACAGCAAGGTTCGGAATCTTCGCATCGCAGAAATAGAGCGTGTAGCGCGTCGCTGGTCAAATGTTCGGCACCTGCATCGTGAGCCGGGCTTGAATCCAGCGGTTTTGCCGATGCGACGGTGTCTTTGTCTGCCACGCCGCTCCTTGCGGTGATCGACTCCTATTTGGCTGCAATCACTCCGCATCCGACACGGCTTCCGGAGTTTCCGGTCGGCTGGGTTGCGCAGTCATCTGTACCACCGTGCAAGATGATGGCTTTGCCAACGACGCTGCGCGCACCCGCGGACACGGTGAGATCCTTGCTGACGAGCTGCAATACGCCTTTGCCACCGGAGATCGTGATGTTTCCCAAGTCGCCGGCGTGATGAGGCGTTGCGGACGGACAGCCGTGGTTCACATTGTCCGGATTGAAGTGGCCTCCTGCGGCCCCGTGGTGAACGCCGCCATCCCCTGTGGTGTCCGCGCAATCGCCGGTGGCGTGGATGTGCATTCCGAAATTCCCATCGGTCGGAACGCCCGTGATGTTCACAGTGATTTTCACTCCGTCGGACGTTTCCTCGAACGTCGCGGTTCCTTGCGCACCGCCGGGTTCATTTATCTGCGCGACGGCTTGCGGAGCTGCCATGTCGACAGGACCACTGGTTCCACTGTTACAGCCATACTCGGTAAGCGCTGAGCAGGTTGTGATCAGAAGGACCGAGAGGCGAGAAAATGCGATGCGCTTCATCTTGAGCGTTCTCCTTTTGTGGTTAGCTGCTGCACGACAGACTGGAACAGCCGGGACGATGCCGCGCCCACTCGGGGCGCTTGGCGGCATACTGTGACCATGTGGGATTGTCATCATAGGGATTGCGCAACACATCCAGCAGTTCGTACACAAGCGAGCCGTCGCCCTGTTCCGCGCGATCAATCGCAAGCTGAGCCAGGTAGTTGCGCAGGACAACATGGGGGTTTGTTGCGTTCATCGCAGCCCGGCGATCTTCGTCGCGCAGCGGCTGATCGGAAATGCGGTGCCGATAAATCGCCAAGAAATCCAGGATGGCTTCCCGATGCGGACCCGAAAGATCCTGCGGATGGTAGTAAGCGTCGCTGAGTGTCTCATCAAGGAACTGCGAAAGATTCGCTTGATCCTGACGGAGCAGGGCGAGCTTGCGGAAGAACACGGTCATGTCTGTTTCGACCAACTGGAAGACTCTGTAGAGTTCTTTTTCCAGCGCATCGTCACTTGTGGGTCGCCAGGTTGTAAGTCCCAGCTTGCGCATCATCATCGCTTGCTGCTCGCGTTCAAACGTGTGGGGATACGCCAGCAGGGCTTCTTTGATAGGCGCTGCATCTTCGATGAGTGGATACAGCGCTTCGGCCAGGCGAACCAAGTTCCAAAATGCGATGTGTGGCTGATTCCCAAAGGCGTAGCGGCGGCCCGCTGCGTCAGTGGTGTTTGGCGTCCACATCGGATCGTAGTCTTCCAGCCATCCGTAAGGCCCGTAATCAATCGTAAGTCCCAAGATGCTCATGTTGTCGGTGTTCATCACGCCGTGAACGAATCCGACCCGCTGCCACTCCACCATGAGCCGCGCCGTCCGTTCGGCGATCGTTCCCAGAAGTCGGACATAGGAATCGCGATGAGGCCGACCCAGATCCGGAAAATGATGCCGCAGTGTGTAGTCAGCAAGAAGTCGCAGCCTGTCAACATCCCGTCGAGCTGTGAAGATTTCAAAGTTGCCAAAGCGCAAAAACGTGGGCGCGACGCGGCAGACGATGGCACCTGGCTCGGGGGCAGGGTGGCCGTCATAAAACATGTCGCGGATGACGCTGTCTCCGGTCGCGACCAAGCTGAGCGCGCGTGTTGTCGGCACACCCAAGTGATGCATCGCTTCGCTGCAGAGAAACTCTCGCACGGAGGAACGCATCACAGCCCGGCCATCGGCGCCGCGGGAATAGGGTGTCGGCCCGGCTCCTTTTAGCTGCACTTCCCAGTGCGTTCCAGATGACGTCAGCACTTCACCAAGTCCCAGCGCGCGTCCATCGCCAAGCTGTCCAGCCCAATTCCCAAACTGGTGTCCGCCGTAACAAGCGGCGTAGGGAGTCATTCCTTCCGCCAGTGCGCAGCCGCCGAAAATTTCGGCAAATGTTGCGTGCTCCTGCGCGTCTGCTGAAAGTCCGAGCAGCGCGGCGACTTCTTTGGCGTGGGCGATGACGCGCGGCGATGAAACTGGCGTGGGCTGCACCAAGGAGTAGCAAGCGCCATGCACTTGTCGCCGCTGATTGGTCTGGTCGGGATCGTGGGGAAGCTCGCGAATGAAGCGATTGTCAAAGCGCAGCGCGGCAAACGGAGTGTCTTTGTACGTCGGCAGCTTGCGGGACTCATGTGCAGAGGGCAGGGGAGATGTCGGCATGTGTGTGGCTATTTGTACATAGATGCCGTGGCGGTACTGTCCGTGCCATCTCTTTGGTGTCGTGGTGTATGCCAAGCGGAAGGCGTCCATCGGCCCGCTGGTTAGAATTTCCCAGTGAAAGCGCAGGCAAGAAGTGCAAGGTCTTTCGATTCGGGGTCACATCTGGCTACGATGATCGAGTGGGGGTGCCCGTGATGCGACTGACTTCTGTGATCATGTCCCTTTTTGTAGCGAGCTGTTCCACGACGTGGGATGCATTCCGCATCGCAAACCAGGATGCGTGTACCAATCATCCGCTCGACTGTGGAAGCGGCAAAGTGTGCAGCTACGAAACGCGCCAGTGTCAGCCGCAGAACTGTCGGCAAAGTGGATTCTGTTGGGAAAGCCCGCGTCCGCAGCTCTTTTCCCCACGAGCGATCTATGGCTCGAGTGCAAGTGATCTGTGGATGCTTGGGACGCGGGAAATCTATCGCGCAAATGGTTCGACGATCACCCCCGTCATCACCGAACTACCCGTGCGCATGAACGCCATCGTTGGAATCGCGCCAGATAACATCCTGTTTCTGGGAGAACAGGGAACCATCCTTTCGGCCAATTACATCGCTCCCACGGTGTCGGTTGATGACCTACGGATGGCATCGTAAAGAGAGCTATGTAACGACCCTACAGGCGCGAGCTTGCGGACATTACAGCGCGAACTGCGCAGTACGGACAGCGTGGGGCCAAGCGTGCCCGCGCTATTAGGGAGTGCCAAGAATTCGGACGGGGCCAAGGCCTTCTTTTTTCAGCTGCGGTTCGATGACTGCGGGGTCGCCAGCGATGACAACTTCGAGTGTGTCTGGCACTACGTAGTCCCGCAGCGCTTTGTAAACTTCGGGATGGCTGACAGTCTGGATTTTGGCGATGCGTTTTTGCCAGTGATCTGGGCCGTACCGGAAGATCCCTTCCGAAAGCGCGCCGATACCAGCCAGCGACGCAGATTCCTCGGTGATATCGCGCACCATATGGGCACGATACATCGGCAACAGCTTGCTGTTTACCGTATCGCTGGTGGCGGCAAAGATTTGGCTTAGGACTTCGCGCGCGGCGTAACCTGTGTGCTGCGCTTCGACTGCTGCGGTGACGACAAACACTCCGCTTTGGGCCGACTTTTGGTAGTGTGCAGACGCACCATACGTCACAGTCTTTTCCTCGCGCAGCTGTTGGCCCACGTTGGTGCTGACCCAGCCAGCGGCCATTTCGAGTGCAGGTGCATCGACGTGTCCATCAGATGGGGCACGCCTGCCAATGAAGATGACGCTCTGCACAAGCCCCGGATAGGGCACAACATAGGAAGCCGTTCGCTTTTCGGGCTTGGGAATGGGAAGCACGGGCTGCGGAACGTCTCCCTCCGGCAGACCGGTCAGTGATTTTTTTACCCACACGGCAGCGACGGGTGGTGCAATTCGTCCGGCGATTGCGATCGCAAGATTCCGGCTGACGACAAAGCTGCGATGTAGGACTTTCAGCTCTTCAAGGTTGCGCTTTTTCACCTCTGCGGCTTCGTCCTTTGGATTTCGGCACAGCGGGTGATCTTTGGGAAACAGAATCCGATTGAGCGCGAGCCTGGCTGCCGCATGCGGGCTCTGTGTTTTGGTCGCCAGTTCACGATAGAGGGACTGCTGCGCATTTTTTAGCTCCGCTTCATCCCACTTGGGTTCGACGAGGGCGCGCAGCACTGCCGAGATGGCACTGGTCGCATCCTCGGCACGGACTTGCACCGCGACCGATACGGCGTCTTCATCTACAGCGAGCGATGGCGTGGCTCCCAGCTCGTCGAGTGCAGACAAAAGAGCTCGGTTTTCCGAAACCAAGGTGCGAAACAAAAGACGAAGCGCGCCGCGCTGGTTTGCCGGTTCGACAGCGAGTCCAGACAGAAACTGAACCCGGATATGAAACAGAGGCAGATACGCATCGGAGTGAACAATGAGCTGCACGCCAGAAGGCAGGATCTGCCGTTCCAGCTGTGGCATCCGGATCACCACATCAGAGCTGGGCACCGGGCGATTGAGCCGGAAGTAATCAAAACCGGTCGCCCAAAACGCCAATAAGAGGAGTGCGAAGCGCTTCATTTCTTAGACTCCTGACTCTGCGGCATGCCGAAGGTGACGACGCACTGCTTTTGCCCAAGGTAGGCTTTTACAAATTTTTGAATGTCTTCGCTGCGTACCGCTTGAACCTGCGCCAGAGATCGCTCGACGCCCTGCGGGCCACCGTGGCAGCTTATCGCACGGGCCAAATGGAATGCCTTGGCCAGCGGACTTTGCAGATCGGACAGCCAATCGTTTACCAACTTCTTCTTTGCAGCGACAAGCTCTGCATCGGTGACGCCTTTTTCCGCCAGTTCTTGCAGCTCTTTGTTCACAAGCTCTTTGGCGCCTTCTAGCGTCCCCCGATCTTTGGCGGCGATGTGAACCGTGAACACAGACTGGAGCCTGTGAGAGTCCTGGCTTGCGCCATCGGACAGAATCTGCTCGGGCCACTTTTGGGACAGCTTGTGCAGTCGTCCTTGTTTTCCGCGCGACAGGATTGTCGCAAGCACATCGGCGGTTCGATCCTCTGCGGAGCAGGTAGGCGGCGTGAGCCAGCGCAAAAGCAGCACGGGCTCCTTGAGCAGCGGATCATCGTGCGACAGTACAGCTTCTTCGCTGACTGTGACGGGCTTTGGATCGGGTGGGGTGTTGTCTTTGCCGTGACTTTGGATCGTCCCAAAGTACTTTTTGACAAGTGATGCCGCCGCGGTTTTGTCAATGTCACCAGACAGAATCAGCGTGACATTTTTTGGATCGTAGTACTTGCGGAAGAACGCCTTTGATTCATCCAGAGTGAGCTTGTCGAGGTCTGTCTGCTCACCGATGACCATTCCGAAGTACGGATGCGGAGCCGGAAACAGCCTCTTGTGCGACACTTCATCGGTTCCGCCATAGGGGTTGATTTCACGTCGCTGGCGGCGTTCATTTTTGACGATCTTGCGTTCGTCTTGCAGATCCAAATCCCGCAGCACAGGGAAACCGAGCCGGTCTGATTCCATCCACAAGGTCGGTTCCAGATTCTCACTGGGAACAACCTCGTAATAGATCGTTTCATCAAGGAACGTGGAGCCATTCATCGACCGCACTCCAGCGGTCTGCAGATACCAGCGCGGGCTGTACGGCAAAAGGTGCTCTGAGCCATGGAAGTACAGATGTTCGAACAAGTGCGCCAGCCCGCTGCGTCCGAGCGCTTCGTGACGAGCACCGACCTGCACTTGCAGCATCACCGCAACACTCGGCTGGCGACGGTCGACATGCAAAACCGTTGTCATTCCATTTTCCAGCGAAAGTACGTCCGCAGGAATCAGCGACTGAGCGGAAGCGGTGTGCGGAAGCGCGAAGACCGACGCTCCCAGAATCATCCAGTGAGGCCACAGAGACCCGCTTGGTTTCGGCATAAAGATCACCTATTTCCAGAAATGTGGGAACGACACTGGCACGACGCAAGTACGAGCGCACGTTTCGGATCCTGACAACGCCGATGCGATTTTCCTGTCATGCTGGTGGTCCAGACGCAGCGTTATGTAGCGCGAGCGAATCGGACGATGCAAGCATGGCGGCGTCTGCTAAGTGATGCGTAGAGCGAACCGACTTGGGCGAGACATGGCTGCGGTGCTGTGCGCGTAAATTGCGGCATGGCTTACGGTATCCAGAAAGTTGCCCAGCCTCGGGTCATTCCGGTGATCATCGTTGTATGAAGAAGCGACAGACTTTGATCGGACTGTTTGTGTTTTGTGCGTGTCAGGCCAGCCCGCCTGTCGAGGGTGGCAATGTGGGCTGCACCGATAGCACCACGGCTTGCATTGCGGCGGACGGCTGCTGCCCAGCCGGGTGTACAAGCGCCACGGATTCCGACTGTCCGGTGCCCCCCGAGACCGCGCTGGCCGATCGTCTGCAAGTTGTCACTGTGACCGCGCCGGCGGGGGTGATTCCGGGCGTGTCAAACTATCGAATTTGGGGATCGACCAGCTTGGTCGTGGGGCCGGTGTACACGGTTCCGTTTGCGGACTGCGGCACCTTGGTGGGTTACACGACAGGAACCGTTGCGGCACCGCGAGCGCGCGTGGCGCGTCTCGATGCGCAAGACAAGCTGGTGACGACCTATGACTTGGGGGCGTTTACGGTGCGGGGTCTGGCTGCGGAGCCCGATGGTCACTTCGCGGCGCTCTTGTGGGATCAAGCGACGAATCCCAAGTCGCTCAGTGTTTCGCGCTATGACGCGCAGGGAATGGCCGGATGGACAGCATCGCTGGCCGATCCGCTGGCCGCACCAACAGATTTTGGCATTGGAGAGAGCCGACTGGAATACGGCGCGGGCAAATACGGTGCGTACTTCCATGTGCATGGGATTTCTGGTTTTGCAAACGGACACGAAGGCGATGCGCTGCACTGGGTTGATGCCGCGAGCGGAATGCACACCGTGGGCTGGAACTGGGGCTGTTCGCACTCGATGAGCGAGCTTCTGCGCTATGGCTCCGCTGCGAACGCGACGCTGGCGGTCTGTGTAACGGACTGTTATCCGGGCACCACGGGCAGCACATTTGCCACCGATTCGATCGGCGGTGTGTATCTGGAAAAAGCAACCAAAGTGCGTGACTTCGATGGCGGCTGTAACGGCAGCGTCGCCGCAGAGCTGGGCAGCGCAGCCCCTGGGCTCGCAGGCTGGAAGCTTCTGTTTAACGGGCACCAAAGCGCCGCCAAAAATGGACAGAGTTCGTACAGCACCGCGACGATGAACCAGGACATCGGCTTTGTCAGCATCGCAAACAACAAGACCGCCGGGAACATTGTCTGGCTGACCACCACCCCCGGAAATGAAGCCAACTCATCGATCGCGCGCTGGCAGCCGATGGGAAATGCTGCCGAACAGTATGTCGTCGGCTGGAGCAGCGGGACGACATACAAGTTGGGCCGCGTGTCAGATACCGGCGCGTTTTTGGAAGGTCCGATTGACCTTGCCGCGGCCAAGTGGGGACAGCGCGACGATCCATTCCGCACCCACCTAAACGGTGACATCGTGTGGGCGTGGTTTGATGCTGCGGGTTCCACCCAGCTCAAGTTTGCTCGTCTGCGTTCGGGCGGCACCGCGACCTGCACCAAGCTGTAGCGTTGGGAGTCCTTTCGTCCAGTCCGGCGCGACAGTCCGCTTCCGCGCCAGTTCCTGTGATACGATCGCTTGGGTGAACGATAGGCGACTCACTTGCATCGTAGGTGGTTTGCTTTTGTGCCTGGTGGCGATGTACTTGTGGGGCATCTGGAGCCTGGTCTCACCGCAGCTTTGGGCGCTCCGCTGGGCACATCAAATGACGGGCGGCTGGGGACGCGCGATTGGGATGGTGTCGGTACTAAACTTTGCGCTGATTGAAGCGCTTGTGTTTGTGTCCGACCCCCGCAAGAAGCTGCGCGCCATCGAACCAGAGATCGCTTTTATCAAGAAGAACCACGCCGCCGATCGGCAAAAGAGAGACATTCTGCTTCTCGAACTGTATCGGCGAGAAGGAATCGAAGGCTTTGCGCTGTGGGTCAAGCCGCTGATGGCGCTTGTGACGATTTGGCTTCTGCTCGCGATGTATGTCGCGCTGTGGAAAATTCCGGAGCTGCGCGGTGCGTCGTTTTTTTGGATTCCGGACTTGAGTGCGCGCGATCCGCTCTATCTGTTGCCGGTTGGGAGTGTGCTGCTCTCTGTCCTGGGATGGCTGGCTGCACCGAACACTTTGCCGCCATCGGAAAGCCGCACACGCGGACTTGTTCCGACGCTGCTGTTTGCCTGCGTGGTGTTTCTGTTTCCCGCAAGCTTTGTGCTTTGGGGCTTCGCATCCAAGGTGATTGTGCTTTCCGGAAACGTGGGCAAGCGAATCCTGATTCTGTTTCGCACCTGATGCGGAAGTTTGCTGTGCATCGGTGCCAGGATGCGATTCCTATACGATGCGCAGATAGCCGGCGCGGTAGAAGTCGTGGAAAAGTTCGACCGTTGGTCCGTCGCAGAGAAGCGGCAGTGGCAACGATCGATGCTGCACGAGCTGACAAAATGTCTGTAGCGTCTGTGGCAAGACGTGATGCGCTTCTCCGTTTAGGAACAGACAGTCACCGCGCACAAGACCGCGGCTGATTTTGGCAAGCTCTAGGTGTCCCTGTCCTTGCATGCGTCTTCGAAACGCCGAGAGGGAAAGCGTCCGTGATGGCGCAGCAAACGATTCTGGTAGCTTGCGGCCCGTCAAAAGACGTCCCAAAAAGTCCCCTACCATGTCGCGGCTTACGCGCACCTGCGAAAGCACTTCGGCCACTTTGTCGACCATCGCATCGCTTAGCGCCAGCGGGTTTTCCTGTGTCCGCAGATCCGGGTCTTCATAGAGCGCGTCGGGATCGATTCCCTCTTCCAGCACTTCGTTTAGGTAGCCCAGGAAGTTTTGCACAAGCTCACGGTGGGACGGTGCCAAAAAACCGATCGAATAGGTGAAGCAAGGTTCGTCGGAAACGCCATAGTGAGCGAGGCCAGGCGGCAGATACAGAATGTCTCCAGGTTCAAGCAGCCACTCTTCCTCTGGAACAAACGACTTGAGCACTTTGATGGCTGCTTCGGAATCCAGTGTGCGATCGGCCTGCGTGCTGACTTGCCAGCGGCGCCGTCCGGGGCCTTGCAGCAGGAAGACATCGTACAGATCATCGTGTGGTCCGACGGTGCCGCCAGGGCTTGCATAACTTACCATCAGATCGTCGATGCGGGCCTGGGGGACAAATGAAAAGCGGCGCAGCAGTTCCCATCCACCGGGTACATGACTCTCGATGCCGTGGATGAGAAGGGACCAGTTGTTCTTGGGTAGGGTGCGTCCGTCCAGTCTGTCAAACGGACCATCGTAGCGTTCCCAGCGACCGGGCTGTTTGCCTTTGGTTTGGGGGGCGACAACGAGCCGCGATGTGACGTCTTTGCGCGTGGCCAGCTCTAGGAATGCATCACGGGCAGCGGTGCTGGCAGACTTTCCGGATGCATGTGGCTGAAACAGACCGCGGAAGTTGGGAATCGCTTGCCGGATCAGCAGGGGCCGCTTCTGCCAGTGGTCGCGCAAAAACGTCTCGGCGGTCATGTCGCCAAGAACGGAAGCTTCGACGGGCGCGGTTGCGGGGAATGGATCCATATCGCGGGATTCGCTGGTCACGTCCATGAGTCCCTGATTTCTACATCATGGCTTGCGTTTTGGGTGGACTTGGACGGTTTTTCGCCGTTTTGGGCCGTTCCGCGTGGTTTGGGTGCGAATTTGCCCAACCTGATGGCCGCGTTTGTTGCGATATGCTGCGCGATTGCGATGCGCATTTTTCTCATCACGCCTCCGATGACCCAGATCAACACGCCGTATCCAGCGACGGCGTACTTGACCGGCTGTCTGCACCGGCACGCACCATCCGTCGAGGTCGTGCAGTCCGACTTTTCGCAAGAGCTGTTTTTGCGGTTGTTTTCGCAGCGCGGCTTGCAGCGGGTGTTCGACGAGCTATCCATGCGGGCTCGCCGTCTGCGTGGGCGAAGCAGTCGGATCGACATGCCGGATTCGATCGCGCACTTTCTGAAACACGGGGAGACCTGCGTGGCGCTTATCGAGCCGGTGCTGCGCTTTCTGCAAGGGAAAGATCCGAGCCTGGCGCTGCGGATTGTGGGTCGGACGCTGCTGCCGGAAGGTCCGCGCTTTGCGAACGTGGACCATGTCGCTGGGAATCTCGATGGGAAAGCGCCGCTCGATGCTGCGTTTGGCAAGCTGGGCACCACAGACAGAGCCCGCCACCTTGCAAGTCTGTTTGTAGATGATTTGGCCGATGTGCTGCGCGACGGGATCGATCCCCGCTTCGAGCTGTCACGTTACGGCGAGCGGCTGGCTTCTAGTGCGCCATCGTTTGATGCGCTGTGGGAAGCGCTGGAAGACGAGCCGACGCTGGTGGATGAAACGCTGGATGAACTGACCAGGGAAAAGCTGCGCGCGTTTCCGCCCGACTTGGTGGGCATCACAGTGCCGTTTCCTGGCAACGTCTATGGTGCGCTGCGCATCGCACGGATGGTCAAGTCGATCCATCCCAAAGCCCGCGTGGTGCTGGGGGGCGGCTATGTGAACACCGAGCTGCGCCAGCTTTCCGATCCGCGTGTGTTTGACTTCTGCGATTACATCACGCTCGACGATGGGGAACGGCCTCTGCTTGCGCTTGTCGAACACTTGCGTGATCCCAATCAGCCGCTTGTGCGCACCTTCGTTCGCGAAGGAAATCGGGTGGTGCAAAAGACGACTCCTGCGCTTTTGGATCTGCACCACCGCGACACCGGAACACCAACGTATGCGGGACTGGACCTGTCGCAGTATGTCTCTCTGTTCGAGATGCTAAATCCCATGCACCGGCTGTGGTCAGACGGACGCTGGAACAAACTGACGGTGGCCAAGGGGTGCTATTGGAAAAAATGCACGTTCTGTGATCTGTCTCTGGATTACATCGCGCGCTATGAAACAGCGACGGCAGATGTACTGGTAGATCGGATCGAAGCACTGATCAAAGAGACCGGACAGACAGGCTTTCACTTCGTGGATGAAGCGGCTCCTCCCGCGGCACTGCGCGCACTGGCCGAGCGCTTGATCGCGCGTCGGGTGGCGATTACCTGGTGGGGCAACATTCGCTTTGAAAAGAGCTTCACCAAGGAGCTCGTCGAGCTGCTTGCACGATCGGGCTGTATCGCAGTCAGCGGCGGACTAGAGGTTGCTTCGGACCGGCTGCTGGCGCTTATGCAAAAGGGGGTTACGGTGGCGCAGGTGGCGCGCGTGACCCGTGCGTTTAGCGCGGCTGGAATTCTGGTCCATGCCTATCTGATGTACGGATTCCCAACCCAGACCGAGCAGGAAACCATCGACTCGCTGGAGCGGGTGCGACAGCTCTTTGCCGAAGGTTGCATCCAGTCGGGCTTTTGGCACCGCTTCGCAGCGACGGCGCACAGTCCCATCGGACAGAATCCGGACGTGTATGGAATTCGTCTTTTGCGCCAGCCGCGGGTTCGCTTTGCGCGCAATGAAGTTCCGTTCGCCGATCCGACCGGCTGCGATCATGACAAGCTCGGAATCGGTCTGCGCACGGCGATTTACAACTTCATGCATGGCATTGGGCTCGATTCCGATGTCCGGATTTGGTTTGATCCGCCGTCTGCTTCGCGTTCCCGCTGGAGCCGGCGCGGCATCCGAGGTGCAAACACCATGGCGGTGCCGGCCCCCGAAGTACCGCCCGACTTGATTCGACAGGCGCTCTGCGCAAGTCCGTGACTGCATCCATCTGCGTGATCGTGTGATACTGGCTGGGCGCGCTTGCCTGGCCGCCGGAGCTTGCGATTCCTTGGCCAAAGGCGGGCGGTTTTCCGTATCATCGGTCCATGGGTTTTGTCGTAGAGCCAATTGGTGTTGTGCACTGCTCTCGGACCGCTCCGGAAGATGACCGCTGGGACAGCGAGACCTGTCTGATCAGGCTCGATCCTTCACGGCTGAGTCCCGATGCGGCGCTTGGGCTGGATGGTTTTTCCCATGTCGAAGTCATCTATCTGTTCGATCGGGTGGATGAAGCGAAAATCTGTCGCGGTGCCCGGCATCCGCGCGGACGGAAAGACTGGCCGCTGACCGGGATTTTGGCACAGCGCGCCAAAGATCGTCCGAACCGCTTGGGAGTGACTGTCTGCCGACTCCTTTCGGTTTCCGGATTTGACTTGTCCGTCGCTGGTCTTGATGCGATTGATGGGACGCCGGTTCTTGATGTGAAGCCCTATCTGGCAGAGTTTGGGCCGCGTGGAGAGCTTCGCCAACCAGCGTGGTCTACAGAGCTTATGCAGGACTATTGGGAGTCCAAGTCGAAGCCGTAGTCGGGCGGGGAAGCCGTACGATCTGGCGGGTGATGGTCTGGAAATGATCTGCGGTTACAACCGGGTCCAGGGGTTTATCCCTTCACGCCGGAGCTGACGGTAGATGAGCACCATGTACCAAAGATCGAACACGAAACAGACGGCGACGAATACGCCGACAAATCGCCAGTTGTCGCGGTGCTCGATTCCCAAATAAGACAGCCCCACCGTCATGGATGTTCCCAGCCACTTCGTCCATGCGATCGTGAATGACTGACCCTCGATCGATCGCCGCTGATAGAACATCGCGACAAACAGCACAGACATCGCCGCATTTTGGATGAATGCGATGAACTTTCCGCTCTCGAACGGATCGCCGCCGAAGTACGGAAGGAAGTCCTTGAAAAAAGGTGCGCCGAGTATCATCACGCCAAACGATGCCAAAAACGCGAGGAAGGTGAAGACGTAGAACTCTGCACGGCTTATCCCATAGTGCCGTTCAAAGTACTTGTAGCCGTACAGGAAAAACGTCGCCACGATGCCGGCATCACACAGCATCCACACCGTGTTGATGATGGTTCCCACCAGCTTGATGGAGCTTGGTGGATAAATCTGCGAATAGACGATCTCCCAGGTGAAGTTGAGCGCCAGTGCGACGAGCGGCATTCCATACGAACGGTCGCGGAAGCCGCGGTACACAAGCGCAATGTACGTGATGGTCCATGCGAGGCCGCTCAGCACGACGGCGGTGAAGTTGAGATCCATATCGGTGTCCCTCCCTTTTTAATGTGTGGTGATCATTTGGTCCGCCGTTCGTCGATAGCGCGGCTCGATTCGGGCGTCTTCGGCGCGGTATCCTAGCGCAACGACAAGCGTTGGTGCAGTGCCGCGTGGCAGACACAGTGCCTGCGCGACCTGTGCCCCGTTGAATCCTTCCATTGGGCACGCATCGACGCCGTGTGCGCTTGCCGAAAACAGCATGGTCTGCGCGGCCAGCATCGACGCCCGCGCCGCCCAGTTCTTGGCTCCTTCTTGTCCAAGCGGCAGCAGGCTGCGACTTGGCTGCAACACCGAAAGGATGCTGCGCGCGACACCAAGGAATGGCAGCAGCCAGGGATTGAGTGCAAGGGACAGACGATCGAGTCCCGACAGGTGGTACTGCCGCGACTTTTCAGGAAGTGGCGCGCTTTGGTAGTACGTTCGCGATTCCTCTATGCGACGCCGTATGATGGACACACCCACGACAAACACCACCAGCGCTTGCGCCGAGCGGGCCGCGCGCTGACCGTTACAGGCCAGCGCAAGCTGATCCCGCAGTTCTGGGTTTGTGATCAAATGGACTTCGTAGGGTTGTATTCCCACGCTCGATGGTGCGTCGCCCGCAGCGGCAGCGATGCGTCGCAGAAGCTCGGGGTCAATCGGTCGGTCCGAAAAGTCTCGGACCGTTCGGCGGGTGGAAATCTGGTGGTACACAGAAGTGATGGAATCGGCGGTTGGCGTCGATTCGGAATGACTTGGGATTTGCATGACTTCATGATAGTAAGTAATTACTTGCTTTACTACTTGCGTTCCAAACCGGTGCAGAGGCATCCACCATGGCCAAGGTCAGCACACGAAAAACGCCACAGCAGGCTCGCTCAAAAGAGACCGTTGCGGCGATTTTGCAAGCATCTACTTACATTCTGATAGAAGACGGCTGGCGCAGCTTCACCACCAACCGCGTTGCCGAGCGTGCGGGGGTCAACATCAGCTCTCTGTATCAGTATTTTCCAAACAAAACGGCCATTTTGGCGGCGCTTCGCGAGGCACACGTTGCGGACAGCCGCGCGGCGCTGATCAAAGCCATTGCCGACACCCACGATCCCCTCCGCAACATGGTGCACGCGCTGATCGATTCCCATCGCATCGCACCGCAGCTTCATCGTGTGCTGACAGAAGAGCTTCCTTACTCGCTGCGCAGGAATGTCGAGTGCATCGACCATCCAATTCTGCACGCGGTCGTTCGCAACATGTTCTCTGCTGCACCCGATCCTGACCTGGCGTTCTTTGTTGCGCGCTCGGCGCTCCATGCGGTTGTGCACGACGCCGCATGCCAACGTCCGGAACTCCTTTCCTCCGCAGCATTTGTCCATGAAGTCGAGCGACTCGCTTTGTCGCTGGTTCACAGAACCTGAGCCGATCAGCCGTCGATCGAACCGAACATCACGACATCCTGTATAGTGCCGGCCATGCGACGCTTGTTTCTGTTGCTTGCGATCGGTGGTTGTGTTTCCGGTTCCCCTTCTGTCGACGCGGGAACTGATGCGGAAGTGGATCACTCTCCGCTTTCCGACATGGCCCAGGCACCCATGGACTTGGCCCCGCTGTGTGGCGCGCCAGCATGCCGATCCGGTGACACCTGCCAGACCAGTCAGGGCTGCTGTTCCTGTGGACCGTTTGCACGCGCCTGTCTGCCTGGCTGGACCTGCGCTGTGCCGGCGGCAAACGATGCGCGCTGTCCTGCTGCGGAACCTTCAGCGCTTGGGTCTTGTTCGTTGCCGGATGGGGTGTCCTGTTGGTACTGCGCAGGTGCCAGTCCGCATCGTGCCGTCTGTGCGAGCGCGAATTTCTGGTCCGAATGCCAAAAGACAGGCGCGTCACGCTGCTGGAATCTGGCCGGCCCGACGGTGTCTTGCGATTGACAAGTGGTGGGAACGTTATCGGTTTGCGGACTGTAGCGGCGTGGCGACATCACCGACATCGCTGAGCGGGAATCCCTGTCCGACGGCAAGCTGTAGTGTTTTGGCGAGCCTCTGGCTGTCGGCAGACAGTCGCGTTTCCGTGCTGCGCAGTCTGGGAATCAGCGCGTCGACGACCTGTCTGTCGCCTGATTCATCCGGATTCGATCCCACATGATCGATGATCGTTGAAAGAGCCGAAACGGAATCTTCCGACAGCTCGCGCGTGATCCGCAGTCCTTCCTGGAAAAAGGAAGGCAGAAAGCACTCCGGGTGAAAGTGACGACAGACTTCGATGTCAAAGCGGAGTCCCATCACCCGGTTGGCCAGCGCGTCCGCACCAAAGTTTCGCTCGCGGAATGCGGCCATCGTCATCGTGAACACGCGCTCTACTGCCGCGCTTGCCAGTGGATAATCCCACTGCAGGTAATCGCCGACGGCGCGACCTTCCTGCTGCATTCGCGACAGGAGCGGCGTTCCCGCGTACAGCTCGACCCGTCCGAAGTTAAACGGCAGCGTAGATGCTCTCTGCATGAAGCGGACATTTTCACGCAAGCTGTGCAGCGTTGTATCCGGATCAAACAGCAGCAAGTTAAAGCAGGTGTAAATTCCCAGCGCTTCCACAAGTGCCAGGGCCTCGTGATTCTGTTTCGAGTGTGCCCAGCGACGCAGCGTGCGCAGTCCTTGTTCGGAATCACTCTCGACGCCAACGTACATGCGAATGCAGTGTAGCCGCGTCTTTAGGATCTCAAACACCTGCGGGTCGGCATCGGTAGGACGCGCTTTTACCACGGTGGCGAAACGTCCGATGCCGCGCGCCTCGAGTGCATCGGCCAGCGCAGAAAACCGCTCGGCATTGCGCTGATGCCCTGGAACGAAAAAGTTGTCATCGTGAAAGACAAAAATCTCGATGCCGCGATTCCTTTTTTCCGCCACCATTTCGTCGGCAATGTCTTCGACAGAACGCAAGCGATAGCGCGTACCGGGAAGACTCTGCTGGTGCCACGCTGCGATACAGCAGAAGCTACAGTTGGCGTAGCAGCCGCGACTTCCTACGATGGGCGCAATTCCGTGTGCGAAGCAGCGAGCCGGTGTTCCCCGACGATCGGGCCAAGGCAGCTTGGCCAAATCCGGAAGCGGCGGATGATCCGTTAGCACCACCTGCCCATCCTCATTGTGGATTCCCAAACCAGCGACGTGCGCCAGTGGTGTTCCGTCGCGCACCGCTTCCGTCAGGCGCAAAAATGTGATCTCTGCTTCCTGCCGACAGATCGAATCAATTTCAGGAAAATCACGCAGCAGTTCCTGACACGCGAACGTGGCAAAGTGGCCGCCACAGGTGATGTGTCCTTGGTAGCCACGGTGGCGCAGGGCAACGACGAGAGCCAGCGCATCTTTGGCTCGCCACTGAAACGCGAGCGACACACCCACAACAAGCGGAGGCGTTGCCGCATCTACAATTGCAGACAGGACGGATGCAAATGCCCGCTCGCTGTTAAAGGGAATGATCTCTGCACGGATGCCCGCTTGTGTCAGCACCGACGCGAGATAGCGCAGGCTCAGGTTTTCTTCCAGCTCGGGACCAACCAGCGCGACCCACGACATGGCTAGTTCCCCTCTACCTGGACCACCACCACATCGCCGACTTTGGGAGCCATCGACGGAGTGATCGACAAGTCGAACCAGCCACGCGATGCGCCTTGGCAGGTCGCACCCAGAAAGACACCGATGTTGGTGGTGCCAGTGGGCAGTAGCCGCATCGTCAGAACGCCAGTCACTGGATCGACCTGCGAAGACACGAGTGTCGCGCCGCTTGGTGAAGAGGAGGAACTGTCAAAGCGAATGGAAGACGGCCCAGCGGTTGGGGTCAGCTTCACTTCCAGCAGCAAGCCCATGGGATCGCTGACATACTGTCCTGTTGCGGTGAGTTTGCGCTGTTCGTCGACGCAACGCGATGGATCAGGAAGCGGGTCCACGCATCCGAAACCAGTACAGCCCAACGTGTAAAGACCCACGCCGCCCATCATCAGCTTGCTCATGTGCGAAAGAACGCGCGTCCGCACGCCGCGGCCATCTGAATGAGGACTGACCTTTTCGGGGGTCGGCAGCACTTCTTCCATGCGGGTCTTGGGCGTCTCTGCCTGGCTCATCTGCGGCTCCTTGTCCGTTGCGGTGTTTTCACAACAGAGCATGACTGATTTGTTTCGTACAGCATATCGTGCATCGGTGATATGGCGCATTGCCAGGACGATTCCTCTTCCCGTCGATGCTGCGCGGTATCCATCGTGAAGTGGGCTCACTGTGTGCGGAACGATGCTGCGGAGAGATTGAAAACAGGAGCCAACAAGCGCTTGCGCATGAACTGTATCCCATCCGCCCACGTCCCCATTCATGACGCGCCAAATCGACCCGGAGTATCCCCGTTTAAACCCATCCAAATGAACAAAATCACCGTCAGAAAACGCCTGTTTGTTGATGGCATCCTGAAGTGGAACGGGCAGCGGTTTGGGGGGGATGATTCTGGGGTGTTGGCGAGCTTGCTGGGGGGATGGGCGAGTGGGTCAGACAACGTCTGGATTGTGGGAGAGGGCGGAACCCTGCTGCACCAGTCAGGAGGGGGCTGGCAGCAGGTGGATACGCAGACATCGCGCACGCTGTCGGCGGTAACGGGGACAGCGGACGGCGTGTTTGCGGTGGGCGGCAGCGGTAGTGTGCTTCGCTGGGACGGATCGTCGCTGACCACCGAAAGTACGACTTGTGCAACGGCGCTTCTGGGAATCGGTCAGGTGGGCGCTGATCTGCTGAGTGTTGGCGAAGGATACTGCATGACGCGGCGCAGCGGCGGTGTTTGGACTGCTGTTCCGAGCATGTCTGTGCCCCCAACAGACAAGTCTGGTTACTTCTCTGTTGTTGGTTCCTATCAAGGCAGCAGCTATGTGAGCGGACGACCCGGTACGCTGTACAAGCTGGATGGAACTTCGTGGTCGCAGCTTGAGCTAACTACGATGGGTGTGGCGCGGAGTCTGCTTGTTCTTCCTACTGGTGATGTCTGGATTGGCGGAAGTGATCTGTATCGCGCAAATGGCAGTCTTCCGGTTCGACTCAATGCGCGTCCTCAGGAGACGCTGTATGCACTGTCCGGCGCGACAGCGGACGCGATGTGGGCAACGGGTTTTGCTGGAACCGTACTGCGGCGAAACGGAACCACATGGGAGCCGGTTCGGAGTGATGCCACGTCGCCTCTGTATGGGGTGTATAGTCCGTCGGCTGATGTGGCGTTCGTGATCGGATTTGATTCATCTGAAAGTACGCTGTCGCGCTGTAGCAGCAAGGCCTGTTCGATCATCGAAAAAGCATCAAACCTTGAATACACATCCATTCACGGAATCGATGCCGACAACTACTGGGTGGTTGGGAAGTCGGGAGTCCTTAAGATGTGGTCGGCCAAGAGCGCTGCCCTCGTTGATGAAACAGGCAGTCTGCCCAAGGGGGCGTCGCTAAACCATGTCCATGCAGTTGCTGGCGCAGGGGGAGCAAGACCCTCTGTAATTGCGGTTGGTGAGCAGGGACTGGTCATGCGGCGCACCGCCATGGGCTGGCTACAGGACTCCTCAGCTCCAACGGGAAAACAGAATCTGCTCGCGGTCTGGGCATCTGCGGACAGTGATGTGTTTGTGGGGGGAAGCAACGGACTGATTGCTCACTTTGATGGATCGGCATGGGCTGTGATTCCGACCAGCG
>DAORGN010000010.1:0-53017 GCA_035340095.1 Pseudomonadota bacterium
GCCCAGATCGAGCCGTCGCGAAAGCCAGCTTTCTGCTTGATAGACAAAGTGGGTGTCCGTCGATGGATGCCGCAGCCGCTGACCCGCCGTAGCCGCAAAAATGACTGTCGAGACGACAAACAGCCACAGCGCGACTTTGCAATCCCGGCTCACTTGCCACCTCGATCCGGGTCAGGTCGCTGATACACCGTGCACAGCGGCACGCCCTGGTGAGTCAACACGTAGCTTGGCTTGGTCGTCCCGTAGGCATCCCAAATCCAATACTCGTATTTGTTGAAGTGTTTTTCGTGCATCACCAGCGCCGCCCGCGAGCTGCGCACGCCCGGTTCTTCCATCCCCGAATCGGCGATGTCTTTGCGCAAAAATCCGTCGAGCTGGCTCATCTGCAATTGAAACCAGTTGGCGTCGTGAAAATAGACCGGGGTGTGCGGCAAGAGCGCCTGGTTCAAAAACGGCATGACGCCGCGCACCGAATAACCCCAAAACTGCCGATTCATCCCCAGGTTCGCGGCACCGACGGGGCCACCGGCCAGCGCGCTGTAGTGGCTCAGCCCGTAGGGATGCGAGCGATACACCGACAGCGCCGCCGGCAAAAGCACAACCGCGACGACCAGCGGAGCCAACAGCCGCTGCACGCGCATGGACTCACTCACCTGACGGATGAGATACGCAACCGCCGCCCCGGCGAGCAGCGCCAGAAACGGAACCGCTGGCAGCCAGTGCTTTTCGGCACCAAAAATCGGCGTCCCCGGACGCATGATGATGAGCAGCGGCCACACCGCCGACAGCACAAGCAGCGGCAGCTCACCCGCCCGCTGTTCACCGTCTGGAATCGGCGCTTCAACGTCCGCGCTTCGCCACGTCCACACAATCGTTCCCAGCTTGGCGAGCAAAAGCGTCACCGCCGGCATCGTCAAGAGCGTCATCACCGGCACGTAGTGCCACGGGTACGGCGGGCGATTGAAGTTCTGCCCCAGGTACTCGATGTTGTAGTGGACGTGGTGCAGGTGAAAGCTCACGTAGAACGTGAAGCGACGCACCGTGTCAAACCACAGATACGGCCACGACAGAAAGTAGACCAACGGTCCAATCGTCGCCATCGCCAAAGCCCACGGCTGAAACAGATAGCGCAGCCAGCGCTGGCCTTTCGATCCGGTGCCACTGCGCAGCTCGTCGCGCCTCAGCCACAGCGCATGCAGGAGCAAAAGCGGTGGCAAGAAAAACGCATTGTGCTTGGTCGATAGCGACAGACCAAACAGCACCGCAGAAATCACCGCCCAGCGCAGACGCCGCGTCTGCTGCGCCCGCAGGTACGCCCACGTCGAAAGCCCCAGCATCGCCGTCACCGGCGCATCGAAGCAGGACAGCTCGGCATGGAAAAAATGCCGCGGTGCCAAAATGGTCAGCCCCGCTGCGGCCAGTGCCCCGGCTCGCCCAAACAGCCGCCGTCCCAGAAGAAACACCACTGCAACCAGCGATCCCGCCAGCGCATGCGCCGGCAGACGCATCGCTTCGCCGTTTTTCAGAAGCCCCAGCGTCCGATGTCGTTTCACATACGGCAGCGCGTGCATCCCGGTTTCCGACAGACAATTGCAGCGATGCAGCAAACGCCACGACAGCCCAAACAGCGTCTTTAAGAGCGGCGGATGCTCGTTGTTGTACGAAAAAAAGCGGTCAATCAGGCCTCGGTCAAACAGCGCTTTGCCGTCGCCATGCGCAAGCCGGGTCGCCAGTTCTTCGTAGTAAGCAGCATGCTGCTCTGCGGCGTGAAAGTAATAGCCTTCGTCGCGAGCAAAGCCTTCGCGCCGGCTCGCAAGCTGGAGCAGCCCTGTCGTCGCAACAAGCAGGAGCAGCGCCAGCGTCAGATCAAGCCGGGACTTGGGACGATTGGGTGGCGCGGCGCTCATCGTCGCAGCTCTCCGTGAAGACCCAGCAAGTGATGCGGTGCACTCGCCGCAGACAACTCGATGCGCAGGTGATGCACGTCACCGCTCTTCGCAGGCAGCGGCAGCTTGTGCAGCACAAAGCCCTGCCCGACCTGAACTTGCAGCGAATGTCGCGCCGATCCATCGTCGACATCGACCACCACATCGACAGGCCCCACCGCTTGCTTGCGCTGGTGATAGTCGTGCAGACCCAGCCACAGATGGAGCGTGCTGCCACTATAGTCTGCGTCGGGAATCGAAAAACGCAGCAGCGTCTTTTGACCTTGCGCAAGCTCGCTCACGATGCCCCGCCGTGGCTGATAGTCGATCTCCATCGTGCGACGCTCGACCCGTCCGACGCTGCAGACAAAACCACCCAGCGACCCAGGGGCTGGCAGAGGCGTCGGCAAAGCCCCCGTCCACAAACACGGCGATTCCGGCGCTGTTCCCGCAAGCGGAATTTGACTGACCGTCGCGTCCAGAAAATGCGCAGATAGGTCGTAACTTACCGTCGCTGGCGTCTGTGTGTAGTGGCGCACGCGAAGCAGACCAAAGCGCAGTTCTCCATCGCTGTGTAGACCGTCAACATCAGCGGCGTGATGGGGCGAAAGAAATATCTCGGTGATCCCGGCAAAGCGCTTGCCGTCGGCACGGCCAAGGTGTTCGACCGGCATCAGGTCGCCCAGCTCTCGCTGGATGAGAGGAGACAGCCACGCCGGCGAAACCGCTATCAGCTCCCCCGGCTTGTGCGCAGCCCGCACCGCTTGCGCCGCACTCCGAACATCCAAATCGGATATCCGCGGCGGAAAAAGCGAAGCCCAGCTTTCCCACAGGGCGACAAGTGCGACGCCAGCGAGCCCAAGCCGAGGAAACAGACGCGACACAGCCAGCTACCACACCTGGCACTGGTTCTTGCGAACCATCTTCGCCGTCGGAGCGCATTTCCACGCAGACGCAAAGTCAGGCAGGTTCGACAGCGGACCGTTCACGCGAAACTCCGCCGGCGAGTGCGGATCGACGTTGATAAGCAGGCGCGAATACTCAGGCCGCCGCTTTTCGCACCACGCTTGCGCCATTCCCAGGAAGAACAGCTGTTCCTCGCTGTAGCTGCCTTTGCTGGCCACGGGATTGGTCTTCTGCGCGGCACGATACGCAAGCAGTGCCAGCTTAAGACCGCCCAAATCGGCGATGTTTTCGCCCAGCGTCAGCTTGCCATCAAGATTGGCGTCGGGAAGCGGCTTGTATTCGTTGTACTGATCGACGACGCACTGGGCGCGCCGATTGAACTCGCTGTTCACCGACTGCGACCACCAGTCACGCAAGTTGCCATCGGCATCGAACTGGCGGCCTTCGTCGTCGAAGCCGTGCGTGACTTCGTGGCCCATGACCATGCCAATCGCGCCGTAGTTTATCGCGCGGGCGACGTTGCGACCGAACATCGGCGGCTGAAGAATGCCCGCCGGGAACGCCATTTCATTGAACAGCGGCTCGTAGTAAGCATTTACCGTCGGTGGGGTCATCAGCCATTCGTTTTTGTCACGCGGCTTGCCGATTTTTGCAAGCTCGCGACGGGCTTCAAACGCCGACGCTGCGCTCAAGTTGGCAAGATGCGATCCCGGCTGCGTCTTCAGCGCATCATAGCTTCGCGGCTTGTCGGGGAAACCGATCTTGTTCGCGATCCGCGTCAGCTTTTCGAGCGCCGCCTTGCGCGTCGGTTCATCCATCCACGGCAGCGCCTTGACGCTCTGTTCCATCGCCCCTTCGATGCCGTGGATGATCTCCAGCGCTTTGGCTTTGCCATCGTCGCCAAACGTCTTGGACACAAACGCCGTGCCCAGCGCTTCCCCCATCGCGTGGTCGACGAAACCGACACAGCGCTTCCAGCGCGGCAGGATCTTGTCGGTGCCGGTCAGCCGCTTGCTATAAAACGCGAACGTCTCGTCGACAAACGGCTTCGACAGTGCCATCGCCGACGAATGAATCTGCTGCCAGCGCAGATACGTCTTGATGTTTTCGAGCTTTTCCTCGACGACCAGCTTGTTTAGCTCTTTGAAATAATCGAGCGTCGCGACGTTTATCTCTTTGACCGTCGGAATCCCGAGCGCGGCAAAGTAGGCGTTCCACTGGAAGTTCGGCGCCAGCTTCAGCACACCGTCGATGTCAATCCGGTGATACAGATTCTTCGGTTCACGCCGCTCGACGCGCGACATCGAAGCTTGGGCGAGCCGCTTCTCAATCGCAAAGATCGTCTGCGCCTGCGCCGCCGCGCTTTCCTTGCTCACCCCCGACAGCACCAGCATCCGCTCGACGTGGGCAAGGTACTCTTTGCGCAGCGCTTCGCTTTTTTCGTCGGTCTTCAAGTAGTAATCGCGATCCGGCAGCCCCAGTCCACCTTGGTCGAGGTTGCCGATGACCTGATTGGCATTTTTGAAGTCTGGCGACGCCGAAAAATCGAACATCGGCTTGCCAATCCCCACATGTTGCCGCGCCAGCTCTTTCGCCAGATCGGCCTGCGTCTTCACGTCGCCAATCGGCTTGAGCAGCGCTTGCAGGTCCGCCGCCGCCGTCTTTTCGATGGCTGGCTCGTCCATACAGGCCTTGTACAGATCGCTTAGCTTTTTGCTGTTGGGATCGCTACCCGGTTTGGCAATGTTTTCGTCGAGCAGCTCGCGCAGCACGGTCTGGTTGCGTTCGTTGATTTCGGAAAAACCGCGGCTCCATGCCGGACGGTCCGCCGGAATGTCGGTCTTTTTGATCCAGCCACCACAGGCGAAGCGATAGAAGTCGTCGCACGGGTTGACCGCGCGGTCCACGATGCTCTCGTCGATGCCCGAGGCATTTCCGACCGGCGATTTGGGCTGCGCCGAAGTCGTCGAAGCTGGCAAAAAGACGCTACAGAGCAGCAAGGAAGAAAAAGCGGAGAGGGTGGCGCGAGTCTTTGACATGGCGGGTCATATACCACCGCTTCTGGGATTTCGCCGCTTTGATTTGCCAAAGCTTAGCTATCTGGACGCAGATGTGATGTTGGCTCGGCCTTGTGCTCGACAGCAACGGCTGGGGCTTGGGCTGCACGCGCTTCGGCAAAGACCTGACGCACCGACGCAAGTGGCCCCAGAAGCAGAAACGGTCCGACGACCGCCAAGTGATACAAGAGCGCGCCCGCCAGGGCCGTTTCGGCGGGGACTCCGAGCGGACGTAGCACCAGCATGACCGTTGCTTCGACGACACCGAAACCGGCTGGCGTCAGTGGCAAAAGCACCGCCAGGTTCAGCGCCACAAACAAGAGCAGAAGCACATGCAACGACACCGAAACACCCGCCGCCTGCAAGCACAAGTGCAGCATCACCATGTCAAAACCGTCGAGCACCGCCGTCCACAAAAGGCTCGGTCCGGAAATTTTCGGCATGGGCGGCAGACGACGCCGCAAAAATGGCAGGTCGGACAAAAAGAAGCCCAGGCTCGCAGCGACCCCAAGCACGCAGGCCACGATCACCGCCAGACGGATCGCCGCCGGCAATTCCCCGGTCAGCAGCGCCAAAAAACCCCACAGCCCCAGGCTCATGCCATCGAGCAGCTTTTCGACGAGCTGTTCACCAACCAGCTCGACACCGCCGAAACCGTAGCGCCGTCGCAGCACCAACAGCCGAAAACCCATCCCCGCCGGGGGCCACAGCACCGTCGCGGCCTGCGCGCTCACCAAGTCGACGTACAGACCCAGAAAATGCGGTGCTTGCCCGGCCAGCGACCGCAGCAAAACGCGCGTCCGCTCGGCCCGCGCCCCCGCTCGAATCGCGACATTGAGCAGCGCCGCCAGCACCCACAGCGAGATGTGACTGCGCCCGATCGACTGGGCAAAGGCTCGCAGATCCAGTCGGAGCAGTGCCCAGAACAAAAGGAGAAGGAGCAGAATCAGGGGGCCAATCCGTCGCAAAATCCGCATGATCGCGGCTCCACTGGGTCGTTTGTAGCGCGCAGTCAAAGCAGCCGGACGCTGCGTGCTGGTTATCTTGTGTCTTGGATGCAGCCCCGTGGCTCAAAGTACACGGCAATCGCACTGGGTCGGTTGCTGCCATCGAGTTCACAAGCCAAGGCGATACCAGCGCTCACCAAAGCATCACCGCGTAGCTCGATAGGACCGCTCAGCCGCTCCACTTTCTGTAAGCGTAGCCCGTCCGGAACCGAGATTCGAATTTCTCCGTCCCCTCTTGTGCATCCCGCGATCGTCACAGTGAGCCGATTTCCGTCGGCATCCCACGTTTCAGACTGCAGAAGCTGAAGCGTCTGCCACACATGATGCGTGACCGACACGACCTGCGGGTGCGGCTTTCGTCGTCGCAAAAGCCACAGCGCCGTGCCATGCGGAGCCAGCCGCAGCGTCAAGGTTTGCAAAGGATCAAGCTGCGCCATCGTCCGCGACCACAGCTCAAACGCCACGTAGTCAGCTTCGGGCAGACCGATCGCTTGGGCAGAAAGCACAACCTCGCGCCCGCTGTCGTGCCAGTTGATAAGCGCCGCCAGTGCCGCCCGATCACCGCTGGGTTCGTCGCCGACAAACACGAAGCGCTGCGGTTTTTCTTCGCGCAACACCCCGAGCGCTCGCGCCGTCCGACCGCTCGGTGGCAGTGTCCGCGAAAGTAGCTGCACCCGTTCGCCGGGCAGCACCCGCAGATCATCGCTACACAGCAGCATGCCGCCAGTCAGCGACATCACCGACAAGAGCGTCTGCACTTCGGGCAGGCTCAAGCTCGACTTGTCGCGCCGCACAAGCAAACAGTCGGGATCGTTACACCACCATTTTCCGTGCAGATGGGCCCGCGTAAGACAGTTGTGCAGCGCCATTTCCGCCGACGGATAGCCCGTCCCATGCGCGATCAAATCGACCAAATCGTCGCGCCAGTCTTCTTTGACATCGGGCGAAATCCGCATCGCATCGACAAAACCAATCGACGGCACAAGCGGCGCCCCACAACCGAGCAAAAAACGATCGCCTATCGTCTCGCGAATCACCCGCAGGCCCTGCCGATACGCTTCGACCGCAGACAGCTGTGGATTGTGCCGAAGTCCGCGTCGCAGCCCGGCGAACAAAAAGTCGATCTTGAAATACTCAAAGCCCAGCTCGCACAGCGTCGAAAACACCCGCCTAAGCCACGCCAGCACCGCCGGATGGGTCAAATCGAGACTGTAGACCTGTCCGTCGGGAATTCCCCAAAACGGATGGTAACCAAGCCGCACGAGCTTGCCGTCTTCGTCGCGCAGCAGCCAGTCGCGGTGGTGCTGAAAAATTTCCGACGAGCGCTGCACGAAAAACGGCGCCAGCCAGATTCCCGGCACAAAACCGGCTTCCTTGATCTGCCGCGCAAGCCCGCCGAGACCCGACGGAAACTTGGCATTGGTGGTCAGCCAGTCACCGATTTTGCGCTGATAGCCGTCGTCGAGCTGAACGTACTTTACCGGTAGTTTTTTTTCCGCAAGCGCCGTCAGGTTGCGCAGGACATCTCGCTCGCTGACTTTGGTGTAGTAGTAATACCAAGAGCACCAGCCGCTGGGGACCGGACTTGGCGACGGACGCGGCTGCATCTGACGTGCGGTTTCGTCCACATACTCGTCGAGAATGCCTTGTTCGCTGTGCGACAGCGCAATCAGCAGTTTGTCGCCCGTCAGGGTTTCTCCGACCGCAACCTGCCGACCTTCAAAACCAAGCCGCGCCTCGATCCGCGGGGCTCCGTCGCGACAAATCGCCACTTCGCCGGTTCCGCACAGCGCCGAAACAAAGCCAACCAGCAAGTGGCCAAGCGGCTGCGCAGGCGGAGTCAGCACCATCATCCACGGCGACGACAGACAACCGGGTTTCCCGTAGTAGTCCGATTCGGTCAGCAGATTGAACGAAGCTGCCGTCGGAAACAGCGGTTTTTCTTCGCGAAAGCGACTGTCGACGGAAAACGACGGCGTAAACGAGCTATAGCCTGTGCGAAAGACCTGAAAACCGGGCTGCTCACCGAGCCCCGCAACGAAGCTTGTCTGAAGGCCGAGCGCGGTCAAACGAAAGGCAGACAACCGTATCGGCTCACCGCTCTGGTTGCGCAGCGACTGCCACAAAAGCAGCCCACGGTGGTCGAGCCGGGCGTGCACAATCCACAGAAGTCCCGACCCGTCCGCCGCGGGAAAACGCAGCTCGATGGAGCCATCGGGACCGTCGACCAGCGTATAAAGCGCCGCCTCGGATGTGACCAAAAGCGCCCGTCCGCCCGGCCCTTCCGCCGTGACTTGGAACGCACCCAAAAGCGACTGTTTTTCGGCAGTCTCCGTCGCAGAATCGGCCTGATCCGATAGCAGCGAACGGGACGCAAACAGCTCAAACCCGGCGGGCGAAAGCCACAGCTCATACCCCGCGTCACACAGCAGCCTGCGCACGACTATTCCCCCCGTCCCAGCTTGCGCAAAGACAGCGCCCGCAGTCGGTCTTGCAGCGCGCGCTCATCTTTGGGAAACAGAAAAACCAGACACAAAAGCACCACGCCACAGCCGAGCCACATCAAGTTGGCAATGTGAAATGCGCTCACGCGACCCAGCCGCGCCGCCATCCCACCGACGATCCAAGCCCCCAGACCGCGGCCCAAGTCGTTACACAGGTTAAAGAAACTAAAGGCCGACCCCCGTCGCTCCGGTGGGTTGACCGCGATCAGCATGGTGTTGACGTTCGGTCCCGTCACCGCCGCCAAAGATCCCGTCAGAAGTCCGACGATGAGCGGCCCCAGCAGGCTTTGGCCAGGACGCACCGGGTATTCGATAAGCACCGCCATCGGAATCACCGCCAAAATCGTCGTCACGGCACACAGCAGCGGCAGGTTGCGGGCCTTGCGATTCAGAAGCTTTTGCCCGGCAAGCCCACCGATGAAGCCACCGACGATCGCCGCAATCCCGACCGACATCACGAGCAGCGTCGCTTCCGGCACCGAAAAGCCCTTGTCGTGCGCGTAGTAGTCGTTTAGGTACACAAAAAATACGCCCCACGGCACCGTCCCCGGCAGCGCTTGCAACAGAATCAGCAGGTTGGTCTTTACCGCAAAAAGCTGTGGCAAGTCGCGCAGGCGGAGCCGCTCTTCATAGGCTTTTCCCGACGCCAGCAGATCGTGCAGACCCTCTTCGTGCTGACCGCGCCGCGGCTCTTTGGCAAACAGCGCAAACAGCACGCTCAGCGCAAGTCCAGGCAGCGCCACGACGTAAAACGGCATCCGCCAGCCCGACTGCGCACCGAGCATCCCCGACAAAAGCTGGCCCAGCCCAATCCCCAGTCCCTGCGAAAGCCCGAGCGTCGCCGTCGCGCTCGCCCGCTTGTGCGGCGGATAGTAGTCCCCGATGAGCGAATAGATGAGTGGAAAGGCCCCGCCGATGCCGATTCCCGTCAGCGCGCGCGCCCACAAAAGCTGGTCATACGTCTTGGCCAGCCCCGATCCAAGACACGCAAGCTGACCGATGACAGCGACGATGGTCAGCAACCATTTGCGCGACAGCTTGTCGGCCAGATCACCGCGATCAGCCAAGTATCCGACGATCAGCGTCAGCACACCGCCGAGCATCCAAAACAGCAAGTTGACGTCCGCCCCCAGTCGCTGATCGATTTCGGCACGAGAAAAACCAAACTCGTTGCCAATCGCGGTCAGGTTCGGCGCCAAAAGGTTCTGATCTGCGAAAAGCAGTCCGACGATCAACACAAACAGAATCTGGGTCACGACCATTCGAGCTACGCTTCCTGTAGCCAAACGTGTGCTTGGAAGCCCCTCGCCACTTGCGCTGCGACCGCCGCTGTCGTTCATTCTTTGCAAGCTACCACAGCGGCCCGCCAAGCAATCTGTCAGGCTGCTTCCGTCGCGCTGGGCAGACCCCGCGCTCCCCACGTACACTGAGCAGATCGGTACACTTGTCTGAACGATCCGGTACACCCACCAGGAATCCGTACCGACCCACAAAGGAGCGCGAAAGTGAAACCACCCGACTTGTGCCGTCGACTCCTGCCTTGGATTGTGAGCGGCCTGTGTGGCTGCCTGCATTTTCAGCCGATCGATCGCCCGCTCGGCGACGATCTGAACGAACGCGCCGCGCTGATTGATCGCGCCCAACATGGCGCAATGGGCCAAAGGCAGCAGGTGCTGGTTGCCAAAGCACTGATGGCGACGCACGGCGAGGAACTGTCCCGACTGAAAAGCCTTATCGATCGCGGTACAGACGGGGCGACCCTGCATCGGCTGATTTACCACGACGTGTCCGACCCAGTGCTAAGGCAAGCGCTGGTCGCCCATCTGGCCCGTGAAGCCCGCAGCACCGACGCGCTCACCGCCCATGTCCCCCGAGACAAAGTGCGGGTGTTGTCCGATATCGACGATACGCTGGTGCGATCGCTCTGCGACGAGCGGTATGAAAAACACACTCTTTTGCCCGGTGTTTTGGAGTTTTACCGCGCGTTATCCGTCGGTGCGCGTGCCCGCGAAGTCGAAGCCCAAGCGCCCGGCGAAGTGACCTTTCTATCGGCGCGACCCAAAGAGCTAAGCGGTCTCAGTTATTCGTCGCTGCTAAATCCACTGCTTTCGGCGCGAGGGCAGATCATCGCGGGCTACAACCTGCTGCCCGCTCCCGCTGCTGTACCTGGAATTGGCAATGTCCACGAAGTGCAGGCATTCGCCAAGTTCCGCAATTTCGTCGAGCTGGCGACGCTGTATCCCGAATCCGACTTCGTCTTCATTGGCGACAGCGGCCAAGGCGACATGCTCGGTGGTGAGCTGATGCTGTATCACCAGCCCGAACGGATGCGTGCGGTGTTCATCCATCAGATCATCACCGACGGAAAACATGGCATCCTGTGTCCCTATCCACGCAGCCAAAGCGATCTCGATCGCGGCACAAGTCGCGTGGTCTTTTTTGACACGTACATCGGCGCCGCCGCACAGGCGCACGAATGGGGACTCATCAGCGAAGACTCGCTTTATGTCGTCACCAAAAGCGCCATCGAGACACTGAACCAGCGCGGCAGCGAAATCCTCACTGCCAAGCTGCGCAACCTGGTGATTGCCCAGTTCCGACGGGACATTCGCCGTGTGCAGGAAATCCTCGCCAACCATCCCGTCGACACAGCGCGTGACCGGCTGCCTGATTTGCTGCTCGCGGAATCAAGCTGCGAAAAAAATCCAGCGACGAAGAATCCGTAAAATCGAATCAAACTGCGCCAAGGCGGCATCAAGCGGAGACCACCGTCCGCGCGTCGGTTCAATTCGATCTGTGCTAAGGGTTTTCGCCGTGAATGAAGCAGCTCTCCAAGACCTTCTCTCGCAAGTGGCGACGGGACAGCTTGAAGTCCAAGCCGCCATGCAGCGTCTGGCCAAGCTTCCGTTTGCCGATCTCGGGTTCGCCCGCGTCGACCACCACCGCAGTCTGCGCGCCGGCTTCCCCGAAGTCGTGTTCTGCCAAGGCAAGCGCCCCGAACACGTCGTCGCGATTTTCCGCGAGCTTTTGTCCCATGGCAGCGCCGCACTTGGAACCCGCGCCAGCATCGAACACGCCGAGCTTTGCCAGCGCGAGCTGCCCCAAGTCGAGTACCACCCAAGTGCGCGACTCTTGACCTCGCCCCGTCCCAGCCTGCCGGGACCGCCGCTTGGACCCGTGCTGGTCGTCTGTGCCGGGACATCCGATCTACCCGTCGCTGACGAAGCTGCCATCACCGCCGAATTTCTGGGCTGTCACGTCGAGCGGCTCTGTGACGTGGGCGTGGCCGGCATCCACCGACTGCTCGCAGCCGAAGACAAGCTCCGCGCCGCCCGCCTGATCATCGCAGTGGCCGGCATGGAAGGCGCGCTTCCGTCGGCAGTTTCCGGACTATCGGGAAAACCGGTCATTGCCGTACCGACTTCGATTGGCTATGGCGCCAGCTTTTCCGGTCTGGCAGCGCTGCTCGGCATGCTGTCGTCGTGCGCATCCGGTGTCACCGTCGTAAACATTGACAATGGTTTTGGGGCTGGGTACGCAGCCGCCCTGACCCTTCGCTCAGCGACGATACCTTTGACCGAAACCCCACGGAGTTAGGCCCCATGACCGCAACTTGTCCGTCTCCAACCAGCCCGGATTTTGGTGATCCATCGTCGCTGCGCGGCTGCACGCTTTATTTCGACTGCGCGACGGGGCTGGCTGGTGACATGACGCTCGCCGCGCTGCTCGACTTGGGTGTGCCCGAGTCATTTGTCCGCGAGCAGCTGTCGCTTTTGCCGCTTTCGCACTGGGAACTGCAAGTCAGCAGCGTCCGCAAACATGGCATCGTCGGGAAAAAGGTCGATGTGATCGATCTCGGAGCGCCCCTGACCGAACTTTCGCACGAGCCGAAGCACCACGGGCACGATCACGCGCATTCTCATCCCCACGATCACCCGCATTCCGATCACGACCACGACGACCCCCATCACGACGCGCACGGCGACGATCACGACGACGATCACCATCATCACGATCACCCGCACACCCACTATGCCGACATTCGCAAGATGATCTCGTCGTCGGGGGTGCTTGCCGATGTGAAACAGCGGGCGCTGGCGATGTTTGACAAGCTGGCCGCCGTCGAAGCAGCGCTGCACGGCGTGACGATCCCCGAGGTGATGTTTCACGAAGTCGGTGCGCTCGATTCGATTGTCGATATCGTCGGGGTTGCCGCCGCATTGAGCTGGATTTCGCCCAAACGAGTCGTTTCGCGGACCGTGCCGCTCGGCAGCGGACGGGTCAAGACCGCCCATGGGCTGTTACCGATTCCGGCCCCAGCGACGGCAGCACTGCTTCGTGGTGCCCAGGTCGAAGCCGGTGATCTGCTCGGTGAACTGACCACACCGACGGGGGCGCTCATCGTTTCCAGCTATGCCGCGGGTTTTGGACCGCTGCCGCCGATGCAAGTTTTGGCGACGGGCCACGGGGCCGGCACCCGCGAGCTGCCCGATCGTCCCAACATCCTGCGGATCATCGCCGGAATGGAACCGCAGGCGACAACCGCACCCACGCATACCGACGACACGGCGCTGTGGGAAATCTGCGCAAACCTCGACGATGGCAATCCTCAGCTTTTGCCACCGCTTGTTGATTCGCTGCTCAGCGTCGGGGCCAACGATGCCTGGCTGGATCAAGTGATCATGAAAAAAGGCCGACCGGGGACCGTGCTGCATGTACTTTGCGACGAACAGCAGCGAGCCGAGATCGTCCAGCTCATCCTGCGTGAGACGACGACGATTGGGCTGCGCTTCCACCGGGTCGAGCGAACGATCTTGCAGCGCAGCATCGTTTCCGTCGACACAGCATTCGGTCCTGTGGATGTGAAGATCGGGCGCGATCCGCACAGCCAACAGATTTTGAACGTCGCCCCCGAGTTTGAATCGGTGCGAAAGCTCGCCGCTCGCTGCAACTTGCCGATCAAGCAGGTCTACAGCGCGGCGATTGCCGCAGCGGAAAAACAGCGACCGACTACAAATTGATGATCACGACCCCACGATCCCCACTTGGGATGTCATGATCATCGCGATCCTCGTCGCTGCTATCACGCGGCGGCGGATAATCCGGAATCGGCACGAGCGGCTGACGTTCATGTCGCCGCTGCTGCTCTTGTTCCCGTTTCCGGATTTGTTCGATGATCCAGGGCTCCAGCATCGCCCACTTCTTTCGTCTCTCGTGGCTGTTACTTCCAGTTTGAGTCTCAGAGAGCGAAGTCGTCAAGGCTTGCGCCCAATCTTCCGCAGAAGAATCGACGCGACGGGCCATTTGACATGCCCAAGGTAGCCAAGTACGCTCCCTGCCCTTGCCACCACCATGTCCGGCGCTCCCGTTGAGATCATAGCTTTACGAAAGACCTTCGCATTCGGCGGACGGCCCATCGAAGTGCTCAAAGGCATTGATCTCACGATCGACGCCGGCGAAATGGTTGCTGTCGTCGGCGCGTCTGGCGCAGGAAAATCGACGTTCCTGCATGTGCTCGGAACGCTCGATGTAGCGTCATCTGGCAAAGTCATCATTGACGGGGCCGATGTCACTTCGATGCCGCCGACGGTGCTGGCGAACTTCCGAAATCACACCATCGGCTTTGTCTTTCAGTTTCATCACCTGCTACCCGAGTTTTCTGCCGTCGAAAATGCCGCCATGCCGGGGCTTATTGCCGGACTCGATCGCCGGGTCGCGCAGTCTCGCGCCGAGGAACTTCTGAAGCGTGTCGGCCTGGGTCATCGACTTGCCCATCGTCCCGGTGAACTGTCCGGCGGTGAGCAGCAGCGTGTGGCGCTGGCCCGAGCCTTGGTGATGCAGCCCCGTCTTTTGCTTGCCGATGAACCGACGGGAAACCTTGATGCGCGTACCGGCGCGGCGATCCACGAGCTGGTCGTCGAGCTAAACCGCGAGCGTGGCATGACGATGATTGTCGTCACACACAACGAAGACCTGGCAGCCCGAATGCCTCGCCGTCTACACATGGCCGATGGTCGTATTCTCACCGACGAAGAAGCGAAGCGGCACGCAACCGCCGTGCAGGAAGGTGTCGCTTGAAGCGGTCGTTTTGGATTCTCCTCGCTGTTTGGCTCGGCTTCACATTGCCGGCCCAGTCGGCGTCTGCCGACGTTGAGCTGCCGATTGGCCGTCGCGTCGAAAAAATTGGATTCAAGGGCAACATCAAAGTCGAAGCCGCGGCGATGCAGCGGGCGCTGTCGACGGAAGAACGCTTTGGCAAGCACCCCGTCGAAGAAGGGCAGCCGCTCAAGCTCGATACGCTTCAGGACGACCTAAAAACGCTGTGGAAGATGCGGTCGTTCGACGACGTGCGCATCGAGTGGGAAGAAGGCGACTCCGGCGGCATCGTCCTACAGTACGTCGTCCGCGAAAAACGCACGGTTCGCAAAATCTACGTCTCGGGCAACAGCGAAGTTGGCCTCGACAAGATCAACGAAGTCCTCGATCTCAAAAAGGACACGATTTACGACCCGGCGAAGATCAAGCGCAACGTCGAAAAAATCCACGATCTCTACGTCGAAAAAGGCTTCTACCTCGCCGATGTCAAATCGGACATCAAGATCCACTCGGATCGCCAGCTTGATGTCTACTTCATCGTCGACGAGCACGCCAAAGTCGAAGTCCGCAAAGTCACCTTCCAAGGCAACCGCAATGCCACAGACGAAGAGCTGCGTTCGGTCATGGCGACGCAGGAAGGCAACTGGCTGTCGTTTTTGACGTCGGCGGGCACGTACAAAGAAGACGCTTTCGAGCGAGACGTGCTGCTGCTCACCGCGTTCTATTACGACAAGGGCTACGTGACGGTGAAAATCGGCAAGCCCACCGTCGAAATGTCCCCGGACAAGCGCTTCCTCTACATCTCGATTCCGGTCGAAGAGGGCGAGATTTACAAGCTCGGCAAGCTCGACTTCCAAGGCGAGCTGCTCGTCCCCAAAGAAGACATGATCGCGGGTCTCAAGGTCAAATCGGGCGACCAGTTCAATCGCTCGAAGCTTGGCCAAGACATCCAGAACATCAACAACTTCTACAAAAACCGCGGCTACGCCAACGTCAACGTCACGCCACTCACCCAGATTGACGCGGACAAGCGCATCGTCGACCTGACGTTCGACCTTCAGCAGGGCAAAAAGGTCTTCTTCGAGCGCATCAACATCCGCGGCAACACCAAGACGCGCGACAAAGTCATCCGTCGCGAGCTGAAGATCGTCGAAGGCGAACTGTATTCCGAAGCGCTCGTCGAGTTTTCCAAAAACCGTGTCCAAGCGCTCGGCTTCTTCGAAAAAGTCGAAATTTCGACCAAGCGTGGCACCACCGACGAACGCATCGAGGTCAACATCGAAGTAACCGAACGTCCGACGGGAACTTTCCAAGTCGGCGCCGGTTTTTCCTCGATTGAGAACTTCATCGCCCAAGCCCAGATCGCCCAAAACAACCTGTTTGGGCGTGGCACCACGCTGCGGCTTTCGGCGCAAGTGTCGTCGCTGCGTCAGCTGTTTTCGATAAACTACATCGATCCCTACTTCCTCGACAGCAACGTCACGTTTTCGTTCTCTGGCTATAACCAGCTGCTCTACTACCCGAACTTCAACCGGACGACGCGCGGTGGCGATCTGACCTGGGGCTATCTGTTTGGCGATTACCTGCGGCTGCTCGGGACGTACAAGCTGGAATGGGTGTCGATCGGCCAAAACACCCAAGGCATGCAGATTTCGGGCTTCGGGCAGGTGCAGTCGATCGCCGGCGGAACACTCGCCAACCTGTATCGTCGCGGCTGGACGTCGTCGGTGCGACTGTGGACGCAGTTTGATTCCCGCAACGACCGGATGTTCCCGACGAAGGGCATGTTCCATCTGCTTTCGCTTGAAGTCGCTGATCGCTATCTGGCGTCGGAAATCGACTACGTTCGCGTATCCGGCTACGCCCGCTTTTATCGACCGATCTGGGGACCGTTTATCTTCCGTCTGAACGCCGAAAGCGGACTGGTCTTTTCGCGTCGCGCCGAAGGTGTGCCGATTTACGAGCGCTACTTCCTCGGCGGCATTCAGTCGATTCGTGGCTTCCGACTGTTTTCTCTTGGACCACGGATTCAGATTCAAAGCGCGCTCGAACCGGGTTCGTACCTGATTCCGTTTAGCGTCGGTGCCAACTGGCAAATCATCATGAACAGCGAAATCGAGTTCATGATCATCCCGGCGGTCCAGATCAAAGGCGTCGTCTTCTTTGATATGGGCAACGGCTACAACCTCGAGTCGAAATACTGCACGAGCGCGGCGGCGACATCGGCACTGCCCGAGGTGTTCAACCCGTGCTCGCACTATCCGACGTTCCAGAACCTGCGCTACTCGGTTGGCTTTGGCTTCCGCTGGTTCTCGCCGATTGGTCCGCTCCGCTTTGAGTGGGGTATTCCGCTCAACAAACAGACCGGCGAAGACCCGCTGGTCTTCGAGTTCACCATCGGTAACTTCTTCTAAACAATGCGCGTGGCTGACCCGTCGAAGAAGTCGCCACGCAGCCCAAAATGATAACCCCCAAAGGAGTCTGACAAGATGTTTAATCCTACCGTGCGATGGACTTTAGGCCTGGGACTTGCCCTGTCGGTCGTGCTGCCCGCAGCGACGGCAAAAGCCCAGCAGAAGATTGCGATCGTCGATATCCGTCGCGCCATCGAGGACAGCAACGAAGGCAAGGCGAACATCGGCGGACTGAAGGCCGAAGCCGACCGCAAGCAGAAGGAACTTCTGCAAAAGCAGGATGAGCTCAAGAAGCTCGAAGAGGACTTCCTCAAGCAGCAGTCGGTGCTTCAGCCAGCAGCGGCGCAGAAGAAGCGGGAAGAGCTTCAGCAGAAGGTGATGCAGCTTCAGGATGCGCTCCAGCGGGCCCAGCAGGACATCGGGCAAAAAGAAGCCAAGGTGCTTCAGCCGCTGCAAGACAAGGTGCTGCGCGCGATTGATGCGCTGGCGCGGCGCGACAACTACAACATGGTGCTGCGCAGCGATGTGGTGCTGTGGCCGCAGCAGAGCCCGATGGACATCACCAACGAGGTGATCCGCAAAGTCAACGACATGAAGGCGCCGACGCCGGCACCAGCTGGTGGCGCACCGACGGGCGGGAGCAAGTAGTCGTGGCCGACTCGCCTGCTCTGCCGCTTGATGTGACGGCGATCATGCGGCTCCTGCCGCACCGCTATCCGTTTTTGCTCGTCGACCGGGTGACCGAGTTTGCCGGCGAGACGTGTCGCGCGATCAAAAACGTCACCATCAACGAGCCATTCTTCGTCGGGCACTTCCCCGGTCATCCGGTGATGCCAGGGGTGCTGATCCTCGAAGCAATGGCGCAAACGGCGGCGGTTCATGCCTGTCTCAAGCTTGGCAAGCAGGCCGGCGAGCAAGCGTTTTACCTGGTCAGCATGGACAAGGCGCGCTTCCGCAAGCCGGTGGTGCCGGGCGATCAGCTCATCCTGACGACGACGCTTTTGCGCGGACGTGGTCGGATTTGGAAGTTCCGCGGCGAAGTCCATGTTGGTGGCGTCCTGGTTTCGGAAGCCGAGTTCATGGCCACGCTGCCGTCGGCCCTCGCGCAGGATGAAGCCAGCGGCGATTCCGAAAGCTAGCCAGGCCAGCGTCCCGTCGCCTCTTCTGCTCTGTCAAGATTGGAACATGTCGCGCCACACCCTCCTCTTTCTCGCGGCAATGGGACTGTGCGCCTGCAATCCACGCAAGCCGCTGCCGGTGTCGAAAGACATGGGGCCGGCGGTGCAAGTGGTCGATGCCGCACCGCGTCCATATGCAGGAACGCCTGCCACCAAGGCGGCCCCACCGCTTGCCGAGACAGAACCGAACGACGATCGCGAACATGCCCAGCGGATTGACCCGCAGAAAGTGATTCAAGGATCGCTGCTGCCGCCGACGACAAGTGGAGCCGGCAAGGGCGATGATGACTACTTTTTGTGGCCCGCCCAACCTGCGGCCCAAACGCTGCGAATTGAAGCCAGCGGCGCCCCAGAACTCAGCCTCGAGGTGTTGACGGAAACCGCCACGCTCGCAGTCATCGACGAACGAGGCGCTGGCGAAGGAGAACGGCTCGCTGGGCTGTCGATCCGCGCCGGACAGTCTGTCTGGATTCGGGTCCGCGGACGGGCCAAAGCAGAAGCTGCGACCACGAGCGCGCTGGGCGAATATCAGCTCGCCGTCACGGCAACGCCCGCATCACCCGACAGCGAAGCCGAACCCAACGACACAGCGACCGACGCGACGCCCATCTTGGGAAATGATGCAAGTGGCGCATTGTCATTCCGTCGTGACGAAGACTACTTTGTGCTGCCGCTGCCGACGCTGCCCGGTCGAAAAGTCACCGCTTTCCCGAACGCGGAAGGCCTGCGTGAGCCCGCGATTCTGCGTGTTGAGCTCACGTCCCCGTCGATACTGCCGGCGCTGCGGGTGCTTTTGGAACCCGCGCTAGAGCCTGGTCGCGATGGTGGAGTGGCTGCGCCCAGGCTTTTGGTCGACGTAAGCGCAGGCAAAGGCAAAGAAGAGCTGCGGCTGCGCAACCTCACGCTGCCAGCGGGAACCGGTCGCGTGTTCATCGGGGTGCGTGGGCTTGCGTTTGCCAAACCACCCGGTGAAAGTCGCTACCACCTGCGGGCGCTCGTCGAGACACCGCTCGAGGGCGCCGAAACCGAACCGAATGACAGCTGCGCAGCGAGTGCAAGTCCGCTCACGCTGGCGTCGGGAACGGCTGACATTGCGGGCTTTCTGTGGCCCGGTGACGTCGACTGCTACCGCGTGACGGGTGCGGCTGCGCAGGAAACGACCTATGAAGCCAAGCTCAGCCTGCCCGGTGGTGACTGCAGCGCCGTGCTGGAATGGGTCAGCGCCGACGGCAAGCCAGTTGGCGCCAAGAGCGTTGGCAAACCCAGCCAGTCCGCCAAAGCCGCCGATGGCAAGAACACCGACGGCAAAAACACCGAACTAACCATCACGACCGGCGGCGACTTTTTCTTGCGAGTGCTCAGCCGTGACCGTCGCTCTTGTTTCGAAGCGCCGTATCGACTTGGCGTCACCAGCAAAGAACCCGGTGGCGGGGACAAGCCGTGACCCGTCGCATCGTGCTGTGCCTCTTGCTGACTGCGTGCCGGACCGGCAGCGATCCCAAGCAGTCGCTGGAGAGCTATCTGCACGACACCAGCCGCGGCAGCTACGACCGGGCCTATGACCGCTTGAGCTTGGATTTTCGCCGTCGCTGTGACAAGCCATGTTTCGTTCGCATGCTTGAAGCACAGCCCGGCGCAAGTCGACAGCTCCTCGATGAGCTGCGCAGCGGCACGCAAAGCGTCGTCTACCAGGCTGAACTCAAGCTCCGCGATGGCACCCAGTTGGCGCTGGAACAGCAGCCACCGGACACCGAATCGGCGCGCAGAGCGACACCGCCGCCGTTTCTGTTTGCCGAAAGCCCGCTCGATTTCTACCCGCAAGACAGCCCGAAAAATGCCCTGCGCTCGTTTGTGCGGGCGTTTGCGGCGCGCCGTTTCGACGTGCTTATGCGGTTTGTTCCCAAGTCGCTCGAAAGCAAGCTCACGGCTGACGCGCTGCGGACACGCTTTGACAGCGAGCCGCGGATCGCAAGCCAAGTCGACGCACTGCGCCAACATCTTGACGACAAGGTGACGGTGGATGGCAACACGGCACGGCTTGTGACCGGACCCGAGCAAGAAGCGACGCTGATGTTTGAAGACGGACGCTGGCGGGTGCAAAAGCTGGAATAGCGCCCGGTTTGCGTCAGAAACCTACGCCGACCCCGAACTTATCGAAAAGATGCCATGACATTGACCTCCCCGACGGTTCCCCTTGTCTTTCGCTATGGTCTGCACCGGGTGCGCGATGCGGTGCGGGTGCTACCGCAGGCGGCGTGGTCGGTCGAAAGTCAGCCCGATCTGTGCGGCGGACGGGACTATGAACTGCTGATCGACGTCGAACGACTGAACATCGACGCCGCAAGCTTTCGCCAAATGGAAGAAGCGGCGCGCTCGGTGGGGGAAGACATCGAAGCCGGGGTGCGGCGGCAGATTCTCGATACGGTGCACAAGCGCGGCAAGATGCACAATCCGATGACCGGATCAGGAGGCATGCTGCTCGGGCGGGTGCGCCACGTTGGTGGAAAACTGCCCGATCCGCATGCGTCGCTGCGGCCCGGTGAGCGCGTTGCAACGCTGGTGTCGCTGTCGCTGACGCCGCTCCAGATTGAACGCATCCTGAGTGTGAACTTGCACGCGCATCAGGTCAGCATCTTGGGCACGGCGATTCTGTTTGACTCTGGATCATGGGCGCGTCTGCCGCCGTCGCTGCCCGAGTCCGTGGCGCTCTCGGCGCTGGATGTCGCCGGGGCCGCGCCGCAAGTGACACGGCTGTGTCACGATCCACGGCCAGGCAAGCGGGTCGAGCGCGTCCTGGTTCTCGGCGCGTGCGGAAAATCGGGACTTCTCGTCGGAGCCGCCGCGCGAAAGGCCGGCGTAAAAACCATCATCGGCGTCGAAAGTTACGCCAAGGCCGCCAGCGAAGCCGAATCTCTCGGCATCTACGACCAAATTGTCCGCAAAGACGCCGCCGATGCCCTAGAAATTGCGACGGAAGTTTGTGCAGGCGGCGAGTTCGACCTGGTCATTAGCTGCGTCAGCGCCCCCCGCGCCGAAATGGCCGCCATCATGTGCTGTCGCCAAGGCGGCACTGTCTATTTCTTTTCGATGGCGACCAGCTTCACCGCCGCCGCGCTCGGTGCCGAAGGCATTAGCCGCGACGTCGACATGCTCATTGGCAACGGCTACTGCATTGGACACGCCGGCGAAACCCTCGAACTGCTTGGCTCGCACGCACCGCTGCGCGAGCTGTTCATCCGCCGTTATTCCTGATCCGTCGCTGGCTGCGCCCCCAGCCGATGCACCATCTCGACCAATGCTTCGACGTGGGCCGGCGGAATTTCCGGCGTCAGTCCATGCCCCAAGTTGAAGATGTAGCGACGACGCGGCGCCTCGCGGAGCACCTGTTTTACCCGCGACTCAAGCTGCGCAAGCGGCCCCAAGAGCAAAAGCGGCTCCAGGTTGCCCTGAAGTCCCTGGTTCGACGAAAGCGCCGCTTTGGCCACCGACAAGGGCTGCCGCCAATCAATCGAGACGACGTCCGCAGACAGCTTGCCCACCTGCGGCAAAAGCGCGAGTCCACCGAGCGGAAAATAGATCAGCGGAACCCCCAAAGGCCGCAGCGCCGTCAGGATTTTTTCGACGTAAGGCGCGCCAAACTCCGCGTAGTCTTCCGTCGACAACACCCCAATCCACGAATCGAATAGCTGCACCGCCTGCGCGCCCGCCAGCACTTGCCCGGTCAGGTGCGCAATCAGCGATTCCGTCAGCTTGTTGAGCAGCCGATGCGCAAGCGCGGGCTCGCAGTACAGCAGCCGCTTGGTCTTCTGGAACGTCTTGCCCGTCTGTCCTTCGACGGCATACGTAAGCAGCGTAAACGGCGCACCGGCAAAACCAATCAGCGGAACAACGTCGGAAAGCTCGCGGCGCAAAATCCGCACCGTTTCCAGCACTTCCGGCAGCACATCGGGCGAAAGCACCCGCAGCGCATCGATCGCCGCCGCATCCGCAAGCGGCTGGAGCCGCGGCCCTTCATCGCCAAACGTAAGCGGCATCCCCATCGCGCGCAGCGGCAAGAGGATGTCCGAAAACAAGATCGCCGCATCGACGCCCAAGCGATGCACCGGCTGGAGCGTCACTTCGACCGCCAAGTCCGGCGTCGTACAAAGCGCCAGAAAATCCCCAGCCTTTCGACGGGTTGCTTGATATTCCGGCAGATAACGTCCCGCCTGCCGCATCAGCCAAATCGGAACCGTGTCTACCGGATCGCCCGCGCAGGCGGCCAAAAAGCGATTCTTTCGGGTACAAGCGAAAGTAGCCATCGCCGGCATTATCGAAGACAGCCCAGCGCGACGCCGCACAATTTGTGAAAATTTCCACAGGTTCCGTCGCCACCACACTTCACGTTACGAAAGAGCCAGCGCAAGTGCGTGTTTTTGCAGCCTTTTTCGACGGACAATGCCCGACAGGGGCCGACAGAAAAACACGAAAAATTACAATTTGGTGACAATCGTTACCCGACGGTGTCGCAAAAGTACCGGCATCACGAGCCATTCACTCGCAAAACGGATGGAACCATGTCGGGTCTAACAAGCTACTTTGCGTCGACACTCAGCTCCTACGATCAAATTTTGATCACAGCGTACCTGCTCGTCTTCGTCGGACTTGCGGTGTACGGCTTCCACCGCTCGCAGCTGGTCTACTTGTACTATCGCTACCGCGACCAGCGCCCCGAACCGCTCGATCGTCTGCGCGATCTGCCGATGGTCACGGTCCAGCTTCCGCTGTTTAACGAAATGTATGTGGCACAGCGGCTGCTCGATGCCGTCGCCCAGATTCGTTACCCTCGCGACCGCTTCGAGATTCAAGTTCTCGACGACAGCACGGACGAAACCCAGGAACTTTGCAAGCGCAAGGTCGCCGAGATCGCCGCCCAAGGCATCCAAATCAGCTACGTCCACCGCGTCGATCGCACGGGCTTCAAGGCCGGCGCGCTCGAAAATGGACTCAAGACCGCCAAGGGTGAATTTCTGCTGGTCTTCGACGCCGACTTCATCCCCGAGCCCGACGTTCTCGAGCGCACCATCCACTTCTTTTCCGACCCCAAAATCGCGATGGTTCAGGTCCGCTGGGATCACCTAAACCGCGACTACTCGGCGCTCACCGAAGTTCAGGCGCTCATGCTCGACGGGCACTTTGTCATCGAGCACACCGCGCGTCACCGCTCGGGCCGCTTCTTCAACTTCAATGGCACCGGCGGCATCTGGCGTCGCGCCGCGATTTCTGACGCGGGCGGCTGGCAGCACGACACCCTGACCGAAGACATGGACCTGTCGTACCGCGCGCAGCTTCGCGGCTGGCGCTTTGTCTACCTGCCCGACGTGGTCTCGCCCGCCGAACTCCCCGTCGAAATGAACAGCTTCAAAAGCCAACAGTTCCGCTGGGCCAAGGGTTCGATCCAGGTCGCCAAAAAGCTGCTGCCGACGATCATGCGCTCCGACGTACCGCTGTCGGTCAAGACTGAGGCGTTTTTCCACCTGACCAACAACTTTGCCTACCCGCTCTTGCTGCTGCTGTCGCTGCTGCTTTTGCCGAACCTGCTCGTGCGGACGACCCACGGCCTGCGCGAAGTGCTGCTTATCGACCTGCCGCTGTTCTTCGGAACCACGCTGTCGATTGCCGCCTTCTACATCACCAGCCAGCGTGAAATCGATCGTGGCGGCTGGATGCGCACCATCAAGCGGCTGCCGCTCATGATGTCGCTCGGCATCGGCTTGTGTATCAACCAGACCCGCGCCGTCGTGGAAGCGCTTCTGCAGCGCGACTCGGGCGAATTTGTCCGCACGCCCAAGCACGGTGTCGTCGCCAAAATCGAAGCGTGGCGCAGCAAAAAGTACCGCGCCGACAAGACCCTCATCCCGGCGCTCGAGGTCGGCTTCGCGGCGTATTTTGCTCTCGCGATTGTGCTGGCGATGAAAAACGGCCACTGGATGTCGCTGCCGTTCCTGCTTTTGTTCTTCCTCGGCTACGCCTACGTCGGTCTGCTCAGCCTCGTGCAGCTTCGCTAAGCCCAGCGTTCCCGCCGCGCCCACCTCCGCGTCCACCAAGTCCCGCTCGCCATACCTCTTGACCTACTGTCGCCGTAAAGCCACGCTTTAACACATGAAATTGCTTGTGCTTGCGGCAGGTTACGCGACAAGACTTCGACCCCTTACCGACCACCAAGCCAAGCCGCTACTGCCCGTCGCTGGACGCCCGATGATTGATCACGTCCTCGACAAGTTTGCGGCCTGCCCCGAAATTGACGGCATCTACGTCGTCACAAACCGTCGCTACGCACCAAACTTTGTGCGCTGGGCGGAAGACCTCGGCGGACAGTTTGCCGGCAAGCCGATTCACATCGTCGACGATGGCACAACCAGCAATGACGACCGGCTCGGCGCAATAGGTGACATTGGCTATGTCCTGCGCACCTGCAACATCGACGATGACTTGGTGGTCGTCGCGGGTGACAACCTGTTTTCCGGCACGCTCGAAGACTTTGTAAAAACCGCCAAGCAGCGCGGCATCCTCGTCGGTGTGTACGATGTGGGAGACCTTGAGCAGATCCGCAAATACAACAACCTCGGGCTTGACGATGAAGGCCGCATCACCCACTTCGAAGAAAAGCCGCAGACCCCGGTGAGCACAGTGACTGCGATTGCGCTGTACCACTATCCGCGCGCCGTCCTGCCGTGGCTGCATCGCTATCTGGCCGAGGGAAAAAATCCCGACCAACCCGGTCGTCTCGTCGAGTGGCTGTTTCCCCAGATCCCTTGCTACACCTATCGCATCACGGGAATCTGGCTCGACATTGGCAGCCGCGAAACCTACGACGAGGCCCAGCGCCTGTTCCAAACCCCCCAAGGGAGCAAGGCATGACCATGACACGCCAAACGTCGACGCTACTTTTTCTTTCCCTTTCGTTGCCGCTTTGGCTGGCTGGCTGCGCACTGTCCGAAAATGGTCCGGAAACCAGCCCGCCCGATCTGACGCCACCGCCGCAGCGAGGCATCGTGCGAATCGGCAGCGCATCGGTCATGTCGGGTCCGGATACCTATGAACAGTCGATGGCGCTGGCGCTGTTTTACGATCCGAATGCCGCCAGTCCCGTCTGTACGCGCAGTGAAACCCGCAACTGTGTAACCCACAGGTGTGGGGCGATAAAAAACGTCCCGTCGGCGGGCGACATCACCATCAAGGGCGGCAGTGAAGACGTGCTGCTGCGGCCAGGGACAAGCGGCGCGTACACCGAATACCGCAACACTTCGACGCTGACGTTTCAGCGCGGCCAAATCCTGAACCTTTCGGCCAGCGGCAAAGACGTCCCCGCGTGGCAGACGCCGCTGACCATCCCAACGCAGGTGTTCTCGCTCCAGTCGCCGAGCCCTGCGCGCATCGACCTGACTTGGGTGCTGCACAAGACCCAAGACCTGGCCCTGACGTGGACACCGACCACGCCGGGACATTCGGTTCGGATCGAGCTGTCGCAGGACTTTGGGCAAAGCCAAGGCACGCTGATCGAGTGTGTGTTCGACGGCAGCCAAGGCGCGGGATCCGTCCCCGCCAGCGTCATCGCCCAGCTTCAGACCACGGTCGGAATCAACCATGCCGTCGGTGTTTTGGTTGGACCTGGCAGTGAAATCCGGCTCAGTCCACCGGGATGGGATGTCAGCGTGTGGACGATTGGCGTCGGTCGAACCGGCATCGCAACCATCGCGGACTAGCGAACTCGTTGAAGGGAAAGCGGCGACCCGTGTCGATCGCCGCGGCAGGCTGGCAGGTTAGATGCGGGCAAACGCCGCGTCGGGAATCTCGACCGGGCTCTTGTCTTCCCGCGCCAGGATGTCGGCTTTGTCGATCACGCCCGGCAGCACGTTGCGCGCAAAGTACTGCGCCGCGTGTCGCTTGCCGACGTAGAACGCTTGGTCCGGATGGTCCTTCTCCAAGCCAGCAAGCTTGCTCTCGGCCAGCACCGCTTGATCCAGCAGCAGCCAGGCCAGCGTGTTTTCGCTCATCATCTCCAGGAAGCGGTTGGCGACAAGCGGCACCAGCTCTAGCTGCCCGCCGTAGAACCACGACAAAAGCCGCATCGTCGTGCCTTGCAGCGCCGCCGTCGCTTCTCCCAGGAGCTTGACCTCGGGGCCCACGTTCGGATGCTCGCTGTGACTTCCGACGAACGCTTGGATGTCGGCCAGATACGCTTGCAGGTTCGCGCCGCCCGCCATGCCCAGCTTGCGACCGACCAGATCCATCGCCTGGATGTGGTTTGTGCCTTCGTAGATCGAAAAAATCTTGGCGTCGCGGCAGTACTGCTCGATCCCGTAATCGCTGGTGTAACCGACACCGCCGAGCGTCTGAATCGCCGTTTCGCAGATGCGGAACGCCTGGTCGCTGCCATACGCTTTGACAAGTGGCGTGAGCAGCTCCACCTGGCCTTGGTGATAGCTGGCTTTGCCGTCGCCACCGCCGTGCGCCGCAATCGTCGCCCGATCGTTGTGCGCCGCCACTTTCGCAATCAGCGCCCGCAGACCCTCGACGCGCGACTTCATGTCCAGCAGCATCCGTCGCACATCCGCGTGCTCGATGATCGGCACCCGCGGCGCATTCGGATCTTTGAAGTTCTGGATCGAGCTGCCTTGCTTCCGCTCCCGCGTATAGCGCAGTGCGTTAAGGTACGCCGTCGAAGCCACAGCCAAGCTCTGAATGCCGACGCCAATGCGCGCAAAGTTCATCATGTTGAACATTTGCTTCATGCCTTGGTGTTCGCTCGCCGGACCGCCGACCATTTCGCCTAGGCAGGCGCTGTTTTCCCCGAAATTCAGCACTGCCGTCGCCGAAGCCCGGATGCCCATCTTGTGCTCCAGGCCCCCCACCGCCACGTCGTTCGATTCGCCAAGCGTCCCATCGGGATTTACCCGCACCTTGGGCACGATGAACAGCGACAGACCTTTGGTCCCTGCCGGCGCATTTTCCGTCCGCGCCAGCACCAAATGGATGATGTTTTCGGTCAGGTCGTGATCGCCCGACGAAATGAAAATCTTGGTGCCCGAAATCAGATACCGCCCATCGGGCTGCTTGACCGCTTTGGTGCGCGCCGATCCGACGTCCGATCCAGCTTGCGGTTCCGTCAGGCACATCGTCCCCGCCCACTTGCCACCATACAGCCGCGGCAGGTACAGCGCTTTTTGTTCCTGCGTACCAAACTTCTCAATCACCTCAGCGACCCCGATAGATAGACCGGGATACATCGCAAACGACGTATTGGCACCCGCCACCAGTTCTTCCACCGCCATCCCGAGCAGCGTCGGCGCCCCCGATCCACCCCACTCTGGATGGATCGACACCAGCCGCAGCCCCGAGTCATAGACCCGCTTCCACGCATCCTGAAAGCCTGCCGGCGTTTTGACTTTTCCATCGACAAGTCGGCAGCCTTCGACATCGGCAGCGCTGTTGAGCGGACCCACGACCGTGGTGGCAAATTGGTACGCTTCGTCGAGCACCATGTCGACGCCGCTGTCATCGAAGGTACCGACAAACGGCGCGCTCTTCAGAAGCTCGCCGAGGCCGCACTGTTCAAACAGCACGAACTGGATCTCTCGAAGATCGGCAAGATAGTGGTTTTGTCCTTGTGCCATGGTCGTTCCTTCTTTGTTGGATACTGATACTATCTAGTCAGATACCTTCACTATCCAATTGCCGCACCGCGTTGTCAATTGTCCGTCCGCAGCATGGTTTCGCTTTTTCCGACGCAGACGGGCTCTCGCGGTGACACGACCTCTGTCTGACCTTACGCACGGAAGATACCCAGGCCATGACCACAGCAGCCAGCCCGCGACGCCCGCCCTTGCGCTCCTCGCACACGCCGATTGGCGCGCAGCCGGTGCTCGACAGACCGCCCAGCGAACTCACCATTTCCGAAGTGGCCGACCGCAGTGGTGTGCCGATCGCAACGATCAAGTTCTACATCCGCGAAGGGCTCTTGCCGCGCCCGCGAACTGCCGGACGAACCGTCGGTCGCTACGACAGCGCGTTTGTAAACCGACTGGAACTGGTCCGCGAGCTGCGCAACCGCTGGCGACTGTCCCTGCGTGAAATCGCCGAGCTGCTGCAAGAAGCGGGACCGCTCGCCACGCTCAATGAGATCGAGCTACAGCTTGCGGCGCGCGACCGGCTCGACGAAGCGATCGATCCCACCAACGCAGAGCCACCCATCTCGGAGCTGCGGCTCGTCGAGCGATCGGGTCTGCCGATGGCCGACATCCACGATCTCACCCGCTACGGACTTTTGACGCCGATCAAGGTCGACGGCGCGACGGTCTACGCCGAACGAGACGCCCGCATCGCCGAAGTCGTCGGGGCGCTGCGCAGCTCTGGGTATAATGATCACCTGGGCTTTGGCGTCGCCGATCTCCAGCGCTACGTCGAGGCCCTGCGCGTGCTGGTCGTCCGCGAAGTCGAACAGTTCGACAGCCCTGCCCTGCGCGGACTCGGACGCGACGAAATGCTGCGGCTGATTGGCCAAGGCGTCGCCCAGGTGGACGTGCTGCTCGGCCTTTTGCACAAAAAACTGCTGCTGGCTGCCGTCCACGATCGGCTCGACGCCGCGGCATCGCGCCGCCAAACCGAAGGCAAACCACAAAAGCCTGCCCGACGGAGCAAAGCACCACGCTAAGCGAAATCAGGAGCGCCTTGGCGTGAAGGCAAAAAAAATGCCCCGACGGGCAGCCTAACGCTTGGGGGGGCGAACGCTTCGGCTGAACGGCGGGGCAATTCGGAACCTATCACAACGAATTTCGCTGGCAACAAAAAAATTCGGGAAGTTTGCTTCTCGATGCACAGCCGGCCCAAAAGACCCCGCCGACCGAGGAACTTGCTGCGCAGCTTGGCAAAAACTACCATGGCCAGGTGACGCTGCGCCGCACAGTGCTGGGCCTCTTTGTCGCGCTTATGGCCATTCCAGCGCCGGCGCTGGCCTATCCCTATTATTCGCTGCGTCCGGTGGACTTCGTGCTCGCCGGCCCCACCGATGGACACCTGGCGTCGCTGTTTTTCAATCCGGCGGCGATTCGCGTCCAGCCAGGCAGCCAGGTGCTGGTCCAGGGCGGCGTCAGTGGTTTCATCGGCAGCTATCAGCGTCAAGCAGCGCTGCCAAGCGGCTTTTCCCCAGGCGGCACCGGCAGTCCGGCCCAAACAGTGCCGATTCGCTGGGCCAACCCGCAAGCGCTCGCGGCCCTCGCCTGGGATCTGCGCTCGGACTCGGTCACGCTCGGGCTGGCGTTTTCGACCCCAGTGCTCGACCTGACAAACTTCCGCCGCGACGATGCCCCGATAGAGCAGCTATCCACCCGTTACCACGCCATCTACGAAGAGAGCTACAGCCTGTGGGGCTCGCTCGCGATCGGTCTCAAGCTCAAGAGCTGGCTGCTCCTTGGGGCCAGCTTCAATTTTGGCTACACCCACAGCAGCTTGTCGTTTTTGCGCGATGGCGATGCCAAAGCGCGCGACTCGCTCGGCTGCGGCGGCGGCCCGTGCGAACAGTGGGCAAGTCGCACCAACATCGAAATGGATGTCGGGGCACTTGGCTACGGCTTTTCCGCTGGCGCCATCGTCGAACCCCTTCTGGATCGGCTGTGGCTCGGCCTTTCGTACCTGAGCCCGCTGTTTAGCAGCCAAGGTGACTTCGTTGCGCTCGAAGGCCAGCCGTCTGCGCTGTCTTGGGACGACGGCAGCGGCTGCTCGGGAAGCTGGAAGGGAGCCAAAATCACCGTCGGAAACCAGGCGTCACAGTGCGGTGCTGCCCGTCTGATGGTCGCCTATCCCCACATCATTTACTTTGGGGGCCGGCTGCGCTTTCCGCTGTCGCCCGCCGTCGAAAAATCCGCCGACAGCGTTCGCCCGCGCGCCGTCGAGCTTTCGAGCTGGGCGCGGCTTACGATTCCAGGGCACACCGATCAAGAAATCCAAGTCGAGCGCCGACTCTTAGAACCAGGTCTTTACACGCGACCGCTATCAGCCCAGACCGCATTCGCGGTAACATTGGGAATAAGACAGTACTTTCAGCGGGTTACCTTGGGTCAAGAGTTGCTTTACGAAACCCCTCGCGCGGCAGCGGGTACGGTTTCACCAGCCAACATCGAGGGTCACAAGCTCGACCTTTCGCTGTCGTTGCGCGCGGTGCTTCACAAACGGCTGTCGCTGCTGCTTTCGGTTGGCGCGACCTGGATGTTCTTCGCGCCCGAAACAGGTCAAAGCTACGATCCGTCGCTGGTCGAGTTGTGCCGCCAGAGCGGTTACGACGTGACAAGCTCGGCCTGCGACGCAGTGCAGCATGGTCTGGCCATCCCCACCGCGGCAGCAAGCTACACCCTTGGTATCCCTCACGGAAGCGCCGGTCTTGAGATCAACCTGTGAGGACCTCGACGATGAACCCCCAGCCTGTTCGGACCCGGACTCTTCGCCGCGTGGCGCCACTTGTTTTGTTGCTGCTCTCGACTGCTTCGTGCAGTAGCACAAAAGACAACGGGAGCAGCTGCCGCACGGTGGCCAACTGCACGATCGACACCGCGCCCATCTGCGATGCGGCATCGCTTATGTGCCGGGCCTGCACGATGGGTGCCGATGACATCGCCTGCAAAAATGGCCGTCCCAGCACGCCGCGCTGCGGTCCCCAGGGAAGCTGCGTCGCCTGCCTAAACCACGGTGACTGCGCCACCAAGGATCTGCGAAAGCCGGCCTGCCACAACTTTGCCTGCGGCCCGTGCAAAAGCGCCACCGAGTGTCAGAGCAAGCTGTGCAGCGCCGATGGGAGCTGCGCGCCGGTTGCCGAAGTTTTGTACGTCGACAACAAAAACGGCAGCTGCACCGGAATCGATCACAAGGGCAGCATCGACGATCCGTTCTGCACGCTGCGTGACGCAGTGACGGCGGCCACAATGGGCGGCAAGACGCTCATTTCCGTTGCCCCATCGAGCAAGCCCTACGCCGCGCTCAGCGTAAGTCCCGCCGATCAGCTCACGAGCTTGCAGATTGTCGGCAGCGGCACCCTGCCTTCCGAAACGCGCATCGAAGGCCTGCTAAACGAATCAGCCATCGCCGTGATGGGCGACGGCACGATGGGAAAACCGACCGTTCAGCTCCGCAATCTTGAGCTACGCGGCGGAAGCAGCGCCAGTGCCAGCGGCGTGTCCTGCACCCAAGGCGGTGCTGTGACGATGAGCAACATCCGCGTTCGCGGCAGCGGCGGCAGTGGCATAAGCGCGTCCAACTGCAACATCATCGCCGACCAAAGCCAAGTCTTCGACAACCGCGCAAGCGGCATCTCGCTCACCAGCAGCACGTTCGCGCTGTCCAACCTGATGCTGTGGAGCAACAGCGTTTCCGGCATCTCGCTTGGCGTCGGCAACAGCGGCACCATGCGGTTCCTGACCCTGTCGGTCAACGGCAACCCCGCCAGTGCTCAGCCTGCCGGCATCGACTGCGGAGCAACGGCGCACTTGGTCGAACACTCGATTGTCTTTGACAACTACTCGCGCGCAAGCGGCATCAACAGCACCGACAACCAGTTGGTTGGCTGCATGCTCACAAACGTCGTCACAAACGACAAGCAAGCGACCGGCGGGATCTACAAAACCGCGCTCGATTTTGTAAATCCCGTCGCCGATGTCTCAAACATCGACCTGCACCTGGTCAAAGACAGCCCCAAAAACCGCGATGCCTGCGTCGACAAGGTTGCACAGCCGCCAAGCGATCATGACATCGACGGAACGGCGCGCCCCCAGGGAAGTGCTGCCGACATCGGTGCGCACGAAGTGCAGTAGCCGGCCCCAAAAACCAAAAAGCCACCGCGTTCTTTCACAGAACCGGTGGCTTGGCGGAGCGGGAGACGGGATTCGAACCCGCGACCTTCAGCTTGGGAAGCTAACACTCTACCGCTGAGTTACTCCCGCGAGACAGTCTGTGTATCTACTGCGCCCGCGGCCCGCTCGTCAACTAATAAAACCGGTGCCGGGGGGCGCGGACCTGGCGGGCTTCGGCATCGCGCGGGCGACGAGCCGCGAGCAAAACGTGATACGCTAACCAGCCATGGCAGAAAGTCGCAGCCCACGCGCCCCGGTCCGCAAAAGCGGCACCATGCGCATTGAAACCGTGGGACGCGATCGTTCTGTGTACCGCACCACCGCGCTGGTGGTGGCGGTTGCGCTCGGTGGAGCCGCGGTCGGCAGTCTGGGTTCGCAGCTCTTGGCGCGACTCACCCTGCGCAAAGCCGGCCCCGCCACGACAAGCAAAGCACCACTGCTGTTGCTAAGGTCCGAAACGCTCGAAGGAAGACTGGCAGAGATCGACCAAGCGCTCGCGCAGCACGATTCCTCGATGGCGCTCTTGCTGTGTGAAGAAGCGCTCCGCCAAAATCCGTCCGATCCGCAGCTTCTTTTGCGCCGCAAGCGCGCAGAAGAGGAACAGCTCGATCGCTTCCGTTTCGAGATGCTGGATCAAGCGATTTCGCGGCGGAACTTTGCCGCAGCGGTCGCGCTCGCCGAAGAAATCTCTGCTGGCTCCCCCCTCCGTGCGCAAGCACAAACCCGAATCCAGAGCGTCGTGGCCCCCTACGTAAAGAGCCTTCTTGATGAAGCAGAGCGCGCGGTCAAGCTGTCGCTGTGCAGTGAAGCGCGCACGATCTTGTCGCAGGTGCTCCAGCTCGATCCACAGAACAGCCGCGCCCAAGAAATCCTGTCCGCTTGTCCGACCAACTAGACCGCGTTTCTGCGTCGTGAGTGTCCATCCCAGCGCACCAAAGGATGGACGCTGGGTACACATTTACTCCGACGCAGTGCGTCGACGAGTTTTCTCATTCAGACGAGGACTTCCGTAGTAACATGGCCTCCTCTTTGGGGGACGACCCCGAGCCAAATCATGACTCACTCCCTGGGAGGAGGTCCGAATGTCGAGCGCATTTGCCAACGTAAACCGCTACTTCACCAAAGCTGCCCAAGTACTCAATCTCTCGGCGGAAACTGCCGAGCAACTGATGACTCCCTTCCGCGAGCTGCGCGTCGAGTGCAGCATCCGCATGGATGACGGAAAAATCCGCACGTTCGTCGGCTACCGCGTCCAGCACGACAACTCACGCGGGCCATTCAAGGGCGGTCTCCGCTACAGCCCCGACGTCGACATTGACGAGGTACGCGCGCTCGCCTCTCTTATGACCTGGAAGACCGCAGTGGTCGGAATTCCGTTTGGTGGCGCCAAAGGCGGAATCTGCGTCGATCCGTCGCAGCTCTCGCCCGGCGAACTCGAGCGACTGACCCGCCGCTTCGTCCAAGGCATTCACCTTGTCATCGGCGACAACGTCGACATTCCCGCCCCCGACGTCAACACCAACGCCCAGGTGATGGCGTGGTTCATGGACGAATACAACAAGTTCCATGGCTTCCACCCTGGTGTCGTCACTGGCAAGCCCGTCGATATGTTCGGTTCGCTGGGCCGTGATGAAGCCACCGGACGCGGCGTGCTCATCGCCACCGAAGAGTATCTGCGCACCCAAGACAAAAAAATCTCGGACGCAACCTTTGTCGTCCAGGGTTTTGGCAACGTCGGCAGCCACTCGGCGCGGCTCATTCATGAACGCGGCGGCAAAGTCGTCGCCATCGGCGATCACACCGCGTCATATTACGACCCGGAAGGGATTCATATTCCCGCTGCACTCGCCTATGTGAAGGAAAAGAAAGTCCTCGCGGGCTGGACCGGCGCGCCCAGCATTCCCCGCGACGAAATTCTCTTCCACGAATGCGACGTACTGATCCCGGCGGCGCTCGGTGGTGTCATCACCGGTGAAAATGCAGGCCGTATCAAGTGCCGCGTCATCATCGAAGGTGCCAACGGTCCGACGACTCCGGAAGCCGATGACATCCTGCACGCCCGCGGCGTTGTGATTGTGCCCGACATCTACGCCAATGCCGGCGGCGTCACCGTCAGTTATTTCGAGTGGGTGCAGAACATCCAGCAGTTTTACTGGGAAGAGCTGCGCGTCCGCACCGAGCTGGAAAAGATCATGCGTCGCGCTTTCCAGGAACTTTACGCCACCGCCCAGAGCCACCGCATCGATCTGCGGACCGCAGCGTTCGTCGTCGCGATCCAAAAGGTCGCCAAAGCCACCGCCCAGCGCGGCATCTAGTCCGGCGTCCTTTCCTTCGCAGCCAGCGCTACCGCGTAAACACGAAGTCGGTGTTTTGCGCGGCGGTATGGCAGCCGTTGCAGATTCCTCCCATCACGTCCGCACCGCCACGCACCATGATGGTTCCGCTGGCGCTTAATACAAACCACTCCCAGCCTTTGGCGCCTGGATTGAAGTCACCGCCGCGCTTCGCCATCGCGGTGCCACCAATCATCGCGCCGCCTTTGGTGTGCGCTTTGACCAGGATGGTTCCGATCGGAAACTGTCCATCGCTGCCCCGGTTCGCGTTGTTGTTTATGTACATCGATCTCGTAATGGTCGCGTCGGTGGCGCTGTGTGCTTGACCCAGTACAGATGCCGAGGGTCCCCCGCCTTGCCGCGGTGCTGTGGTCTGTGCCCAGCTGGTAAATCCGACAAAGTCTGCATCCTGCGCCTCGAAAGTCGAACTGCCGCAACCGCTCATTGCGACCAGTACACACAGTGCCATTCCCATGTTTGCGTTCATAAGTCCCCCACACGCACGAAGGAGCCCCAACCTATTTTGCCAAGACGCAAGGGGTTCCGGATTTGCGTCCACCGCTTGAGTCTTGCCAAACCGGAAGTCGTTACAGCCAATCGACCAAGGAATCGCTCCCGATGAAAAGGCGATGACCCTGCGCTTTCTTGCCTTTGCTGATCGGCTCGCATAGCGTGTCGGAACGCACTGCCACGTCGATGCTGGATGTCCATGATGCCCCTCGGTTTTTTGCGAATGTGTCAGGCCAAAGATGGCGGTTGATCCTTCGCGTCAGCAACGATCAGCACCCGCAGATGAGGAACTGATTCCTCGGCTGTGCCAAGGTGACGCCGAAGCCTATGTCCTGTTTGTGCGGCGCTATCACGGACGGCTGATGCGACTGGCCCGTAGCTTCGTCGCATCACAGGCATCGGCAGAAGAGGTCGTGCAAGAGACATGGCTCGCGGTGCTACAAGGTATCGAACGTTTCGAACACCGCAGCAGCGTCAAAGCCTGGCTGTTTCGGATCCTGATAAACCGAGCCAAAACGCGGGGTCAGCGGGAAGGACGGACCCGGCTGTTCGCCGATCTGACGATCGAGCTGCCACAGGAACCGGATGAACTCTTGGCGCAGTTTGCCCCAAATGGTCACTGGCTGTCTCCACCCGCCGAGTGGGACCACAGCACACCAGAGACTCAGCTTATGAGTCAGGAAACCAAGCGAGTGCTGGAACAGGCGGTTCGTGATCTCCCGCCGACTCCACGGGCGGTGATTCTGCTCCGTGACATCGAAGGACTCGATGCCGAAGAAGTTTGCCAACAGCTCTCGCTGTCCGAAGCCAACCAGCGGGTGATCCTGCACCGCGCTCGCACCGCGATTCGCCTAGCGATCACCAAGCACATGCAAAAATCCTAACCGTTAGTGTTTTTGCACCGAATGAAACTGCTTTAGCAGGCCTGACTCGATTTCAGGTGGCAACGGTTCTTCGGAAAGCTGTCCCAAGAGCGCGATCGTCGTGCGCATCTGCTGAAGGTAGCGTCGGCAGCCCAGGCAAATCCCCAGGTGAAGCCAGAATTGCAGCCGCTGCCCGAAAGTCAGACGGCCTTCTAGGTAGTCGGTCGCTACGCTTGTCAGATCGCGGCAGCTCCACATCACTCTTTTCATCATGATTGGACAACTTGTCGCTCGCAAATTCCATGTAACAAAATCGCTGTTCCGTGGACTTTGCCTCTGGAGACGCGGTTTGTCCGTGGCCGAAAAACGCGGCAAGCATGCAGTCGCCAGTCCAAGACCCAGGGCATTGCCCGAACCTTCAAGGAGAGTTCCCATGAACAAGAAAGTGCTCGTTGCCGTCATCGGTTCACTCAGCATCGCAGCCCCGGCCCTGTCGCATGCCGACGATGCCAAGCCGGCCAAAGCGGAAAAAGCGCCGAAAAAGGGTGACAAAAAAGGCCACGACACCAAGGGTGGCGAAAAGAGCTGCGGCGGCGACAAGAGCTGTGGCGGCGGCAAGAGCTGCGGCGGCAAAGGCAAGTAATCGACTGGCCTGCAAAAACCGCGAGTTCGTGCCCCGGACCCGCGGTGCCGTGATTCCGATTCCAAACCATCTTTTTTCGAGGTCTCTATGCGCATTCGCTCGCAGTTCATCGGTACGGCCCTGCTCGCGCTGTCCGTGCTTTTCCCTCACCAGGCGGAAGCCAAGAAGTTCGAACTCGACGGCAACCACAGCTTTTTCGCGTTCACCGCATCGACCGTGATCTTTGATGTGGAAGGCAAGTTCACCAAATACAAGCTAGAGGCCAGCGGCGATCCAGACACCGGGGCGGATGGAAAAATCCGGCTCGAAATCGATGTGAAGTCGATCGACACTGGCAACAAGACCCGTGACAAACACCTTCTAAGCGACGACTTTTTTGCCTCCGCCAAATTTCCCAAGCTGGTCTTCACCTCGAAAAAAGTTGCAATCGAGGGCGACAAGCTGGTGGTCGATGGAACGCTCGATCTGCATGGCGTTCAAAAAGACCTCAAGTTGACCTTTGCCAAGTCGAGCGGCGTAAACGGTGCGGGCGTCAAAGAGTGGGCCTACAAGGCTGAGCTACCGATCAATCGCAAAGACTTTGGGATCGGCGCGGACAGCGTCGCAGCCAAGATCAGTCTCAAAGATCAAGTCACCCTGCGCATTCTGGTCGCCGGCTTCCCCGAATAAGCTTCGCCGACCCAGCTGGGCAGGGCGCAAAAAACCACGCTAAGCTATCTGTGCGCAAAGGGGTAAGTCACATCTTGCGCGGGGCCATGGGGGGACAGCATGCGACGGGACATTGGCGCGCATCAGATTGAAGTCGACGGCGATCTGGTGATCGCCCGATCTTACGGACGCTGGACGTTGCAAGAAACCGAGCAGATGATCGCCATCTGGAACGAGCTCCTCGAAAAGTACGGGCGGCTGTTTGAAGTCGGCGACTTTTCCGATGGGATCGAACTCGATGCCGCGGTGCGGCGCCTGCTCATCGACTGGTCAAAGACCCACCAGTTCACGGCGCTCGCCATCGTCGTAAAAAGTCTGCCGGTGCGCGCCATCGCGACGCTCGTGGTGCGCGGGGCCCAGCTTGTGAATCCCGGCGCCCCCAGTCCGCTGTTCTGTTCGACGTTTGAAGAAGGCTACGCTTTTGTCGAACAGGCACGCAAACAGAGAAGCTAGCTACGCCGACCACGTCGCAGAAAAAGACCCAAGACGGACTTTGTCTGCGACGCTGTGCCTTGCGAAAACTAGTTGTACAGAAGGTCGAACGTCACCGAAATTGGCATCGTCTGTCCGTCTGCGAGCGTGAACTTGTTGGTAAACGGCAGCGTCACCGGATCACCCGTCACCGGATCGCGGCTTGCCGGCGTGCTCTTGTCCCCGATGTCAAAGAAGCCCAGAAACGTGTACGTCTGCGCGGCAAGCGGCTTGGTGGTGATGCTCGCCGTGCTCAGCTTGTCTGTCTTCAGATCAATCGGCAGCTCAACACTCGCCGCCGCCATCGCGCCCTTGCGTGGCCCAGTGATCGCGACGTCTTCGCTGAGGAACAAGTCTCCGTATACGGTTCCCTTCACCGTGCTGTCTTTGGGAATCTGACCGCGCACGAAGTCGGACAGCTTGAACCGAATCACGAACTTGGTTTCCACCTTGGGAACCATCATCTGCTCCTCCGGAACCGGATCGTCCTTCGGCGCACAAGCCCCCGCCAAAAGCAGAAGCGATAGTGGAAGTGCAACAAGGGCCCGCATTACTTGTCACCCTTGCAGAGCCACGGTTCCTGACTGCCCAGCAAGACACCAAAGGTCGTGCACATCTCGTGAGGGTGGCTCAATGACTCTTTGGTGTCGTTGAACCATGTGCATTCCACCCGAAGTACCGATCCTTTGGGTAGATCCATGGGGTTTTTTGTCATCAGAAGCGTCGGGGGATCGTCGCGATAGTGAGCGATCCACTCGTCCACTCGATACAGTTCCTTCATGGTGTCAGCCGGCGTCGCTGCATACGACAGGACAAACTTCTTGCCCCACTCATGCATGTGACCGCCAAACAAGATCGATTTGTAGTCCCGCGGCACAACGCAGTCATAACTTCGCGTCGCTTGCTCCCCCGGCTTGATTTCAAACTTCTCCAGGTAGGAACCAGCTGCCGCGGCCCACGTCGTAACCTTGGCAGCATCGACGCGACGGAAGCGCAACAAATCACGGGTCCGAATCGGATCTTTCCCCGTGTTCACGTAATGCGACTGCATCACGATTGGGGTCCCCTTCCGCATCATGAATGCCTGATTCGCTGACAGCTCAAAACTGGGCATGGTCAGGATATCAAATTTGGCCATGTCCTCTGGTTTTGAGCAGTCCTCTGATGTGCCCGGTGGAAGTGGATTCTTCGCTTTGAGGATCACGAAGTGATGGCCAAATTTTCCCTGGAGCGTATCAGCCAGGTCATAAGCCAGATCCTCGCCCTGATACAGCAGGTGCGTACACGTCATCGAGTCTTCGCCTGACTTGATGATTTTTTCTGCACCGACGAAATCGATGAACTTGGGATCGGCAGCCGGCATCGGAACGCGCACGTCGACGGCGGTGCGTTCTAGCATCTCTTCCTCTGTTTCCTTGGGGGAACACGCGAGCGAAAAGACTGCCAGGGAAGACAGGCAGAGCAGGGAATGGAGACGGGTCATGGGCGGACTCCTTTGGAAAAAGGAAACGGGCTAGTTGTTTTTCGCGCCAGCCAAAATCCACGCGCGCATTTTCTCGATCTCTTCCGGTTCGAGAGCCTGCGCGGGGGGCATTCGCTGACCGAACTTGGGTTTGTCGCTTGTCAGCTTTTCCATCAGAAAAGAGGCATCCGGATCGCCCGGAACCACCCGCATCTGGCCTGGTGAAAGCGTCGACTTCGCATTCACGAGCTGATCGTAAGTCGAAGCACCGAGGCTCAGGCCGCCCGCCGGAGTTCCGGTGCTCTGATGACATGTTGCAAAGCTACAGCTGCGCTGAAACACGTCTCGTTCAATCTGTCCCAGCGATGGTTCCGGTGAACAACCAGAGAGCAGCAGCACACTGCCGACCACTCCGGACAGAAGACCAAAAGCAAAACCAACTGAGCCTGCCGCACGACGTTGCGTCATCGCGAGTGCCTCCGGAATGGGAAATTTGCAGCGCAGACGTAGCGCGCACAGCGTTCCCTGTCAAGCACTTCTGTCGTCGGAAAGTGGCAGCAAGAAGGTCAAGAATGGTCGAAACCGCGGAATCCGCCCAGCCCCGAAGCCCAGTCGGTTAGTGACTCTCTGGCGCGATGAGTCCGGGCTTTTCGATTCCGTGCAGCGCTTCGACCACTGAAGTCCGCACCGCAAGCAGCGGCGCCGGCAAAAGTCCGCCCGCCAGCAAAAGACCAAACAGCGACACCGCCACCCAGCGCTCGCGCGGCAGCAAGTCAGGAAAACCACCGCCCGATGCCACCTCGCCTGTTGCTTCGCCCAGGAACACCCGTTGGAAGGCCAGAAACAGCACGATTCCGTTGAGCGCAGTGGTTAGGAGCACCATCACCGCCGCAATTCCATGGTGGTCGAGAAGTCCCTGCACGATCAGATCCTCAGAGACAAAGCCGAGCGTGCCCGGACTCCCGACTGCCGCAACCGCCAAAAGCAGAAAGCCGGTCGCCATCCGCGGTGCCGTCCGGACAAGTCCCCCCAGCTTGCGAATGTCCGCCGTCCCAGCACGCGCCACAATCGATCCGATCAAAAGCGCAAGACCGGTTCGCACCACCACCGTGCCGATGGCGTGAATCAGCGCGCCGCTGACCCCTGGCGCATTGACCGACGCGATGCCCGCGAGCAAAAAGCCCTGCTGGCTGATCCAGAAATAGCCAAGCATCCGCCGCAAGTCCGTCTGTGCCAGCGCCAGCACCGCGCCATAGCTTGCCGTCAAAAGTCCCAGCGGCAAAAGCAGTGGCATCGCCTGCGCAAACAGCTCTGGAAACAGCGGCATCGTCACCCGCGTGGTCAAAAACATGCCCAGCGGCGTCGCAAACGCGGCCAGCGTAAGCGGAGCCGGACCGCGCTCGGACAGCGGAACGATCCAAACGTGAAATGGAAAACAGCCCATCCGGACCAGCGCCCCACACAGCGCCAAGATCCCCAGCCAGTTGGGAAGCGGTTCGCTCATCTGCCGCTGTCCGAGCGCAAGCAGATCATAGGGCGTCTGCACCGCCGCCCCGCTCTTGGCCCGCAAAACGCCGAGCATCACCACAAACACCACCATCGGCAGCGAGCTGCATACGCCCAAGATGGTCAGCATGCGGACCGCGCCCCGTTCCCCGCGCTTGTGCAGCGACCACAAAAGCGGCACAAGCGACGTGACCCAAAACAGCGTCAGGATCGAAAGATCCAGCGAGATGAGCACACCAAGGAGCAAGCTCTCGGTCAGCAGCACTTCGCGGATCAGGGAAGCCGTCAGCAAGCGCCGCGGCGCCGCACACAAAACCGCCAGCACAATGCCCGCCGACACCGGCACCAGCACCGCACTTAGGCCATCAATGCCGACGTGATAGCGAATTCCCAAAAACACCGGCGCCCAGGCTGCTTCCGTGCGGGCAAATGCGTGATCCGATGCGTCACGCGCAAACGCCCACAGAGACAAAAGCACCACCAACCCCGACGTAAAAATCCCCAGCTTGCGCAGCGCGCCATCCGATGAAAACACACGACCGACAAGCGACGCCACAAGTGGCACAAGCCAGATCAGCGTCATCAGCCATAGATCAGTTTGCATGGCCATCCTCCTTGCTCGCCCCGTCTCCCGATAGCCATGTCACCACGGCGTTCTCGACCCGACCCAAAGCCCGCGCCGCTGCGAGCATTGGGCGCGCCACCCAGCGATCCAGCACCGATTCGATGGCAAAGCGCTCGATGGCCAGGCGATACAAAAATCGCTTGAGCGCGGACGACTCACCACCGGCTGTTTGCGGAACACTGCCACCGGCCCGCCGCCGCGCCAGCGCATCTTGCAGCGTCGATGGTGTCCGCAAAAACTGGTAGTAGCGCAAAAGCGAGTGCGCCGCCAAATGGATGAGCGCCAGCCGCGGCATTCCCAGCGCCACTTCGACAAACATCAAACCCACCTGGCTGATCGTCGCGTAGGCCAGGCCGCTCTTGGCGTCCGCCGAAACTTGTCCAGAAAGCGCAGCCATCACTGCCGTCACGCCGCCGATTCCCAGAATCCAAAGCCGCGCCAGGGGCGCTTGTTCCAAAAGCGGCGCCGACCGGATGAGCAAGTACACGCCCATATGCACCGACAATCCGCCGTAAAACACCGCGCTCGATGCCGTCGGACCTTCCATCGCCCGTGGCAGCCAGCCGCCCACCGGAATCTGCGCCGACTTGCCCATCGCCGCCACCAGCATGCAGATGCCAATAAAAACCGCCGGCCCGCCGTGTGACGCCATCGCCAGGTGTGGAAACACCGTGTGGTATTCGGTGCTGTGCAGCCAGCCGTGCAGTGCCACCGCCCCGACCAAGAGCCCGATGTCACAGAGCCGGTACGTCACAAGCACCCGCAGCGCCGCCCGCACCGGCCCCGATCGGTCCTGAAAAAAGCCGACCAGCAGCACCGATGTCCAGCCGACAATTTCCCAGCCGGCAAGCAGCAGGTCATAGCTGCCACCGAGCACCAGCAACATCACGCCCGCAGCAAACATCAGCATCAGCGCAAAAAAGCGCAGAAAGCCCGGCTCGCGATGCAGGTAGCGCTGGGCAAAACGACTGGTGGCCAAGATCAGCACCGCCGCCACCATCGACACCACGACACTGGCCAGGTCAAAGTACAGTCGCAGTTCCAGCGCGTAGTCACCGCTGCGGTAGATATCAATCACCCGCAAGTCGACCGGCTTTCCGTCCTGCGAAATCCACATCACGGAACCGGTCAGCACCGACGCCAGCGTCAGCCACAGCGAAAGGTGCGTGATCGCCACCACCAGGTTTTCGCGCGGACGGTTTTGCAAAAGTGCCAGACCGCCAACCAAGAGCGCGCCTGCCGCCGGCCATGCCGGAGCCAGCGCTGCAAACGACCAGATTGCTTCGCTCGAAATCATCCTGCACCTCCGACCCGAAACCGCCGCTTGCGCCGCTTTTCCCCAACTTGCGGGGCCGCGTCGCGCGACAACAGCGCCGGAGGCAAAAAGCTGCGATGCCCCTGGTAGTAGTCATGCCACGTAGCGGTCTTCGGGATGGCGTCCGCCGCGGGCGGCTCACCACTTGTCGGTCGCCACGGAACAAAGCCCTCGCCGGGAACAAACTCCAGCATGTCACCGGTATCGGGGTCGACCGATATGACGTGGACCCAGCCGTTTAACACAAACTCGGCCACCCCTTTTTGCCGTTCCAGAATGCTCGCCAGCACCGCCGGACGATTTTCAATCACCAAGTGCAGCCGCACCGGTTCATGGATTTCGATCATCTGAGACGGCAAGCCCGTTCGCAGATCGCTGCACGCGCCGTTCATGACGCCAAACAGGCCGGTGACGTTGTGTGGCAGCTTGGTCCCTGCGCCCAGCCGCTCGTTGTCCATCGTCGAAAAGAAGTATTCCAGGTTGATGCCCGCCCCGACCGGTGTCACCGCGGCCAGCGTGCGTTCCAGCACCGTCCCGTTTGGATCAATCGTGGGGTCGTAGGAAATCAAAAACGCCCGCCGATCCAGAAACAACCCTTGGGTCAGCGCCCGTCGACCGACGATTGCCGAAGCATTGGTCGCATGCCCAAGCTCGGGTCTGGCTTGGCTTAGGTCCGCACTGCGTTCATCGACGTGCTCAAGCGCAAGCTCGGGGGAAATCCCAAGCGGTGCCGCATCAAAACGGCGCGACCGCTCGCGCGCATTTTCCGTGAGTGCCCGCTGCATGATCCGCATCTGTTCCGCAAGCAACAGACGGTGCGATTCTGGCAGCGCGTCTTCATCAAAGACCTTGATGGTATCGTCGCAGGTGTCGTGCACGGCACCGACGAAACGGGTGTCATCGGGAATGTCGATGCCACGCTTGCGCAGAAGCTCGCGCACGGGCTGTCGGTTGGCCATCCGCGCAAACAGACGCGCATTGGGTCCACCGCTGCGACCGCCACACGCGCCACAGGCATACGCCGCAAAGTGCGGGTTGTTCACGCTGTGCGAGTCATGGCCCAAGATGACCACCAGACGCGCAAAACGCCGAGTCAGTCCGATGTTTTCCAGCAGCGTGCCCACACGGTCCGCCTTTTCCGGAATCGCAAACCCGGTCTGCATCCCCTCGCCACCTGTCGAGCCGTCTTCGCGAACCGAAAGATGGGTGCGAACCTCGGGAAGAAGCTGACGACTGACCCGCCGCCGCATCCGCGCCGCCACTTTCGGGGCAAAGATCGTCAATAGCAGCGGCACCGCCGACCAAAGCCCGCTCACTGCGGTCACCAGCGGACCCAGCCAAAACGATCGCGAAGCGACTTTGTACGTTTCTGAAACACGCTTCCAGCGGGCTTGTCGCCGCTGCCGAGTCGCCCAGCCCTCGGCATCTTGTTCGTCGGGTTCTTCGACAATCTTGTGCTGGGGCGTCACCACCACCGGACACAGCGGAAACGTCGATGGGTCGTCGATCCCTTGGTAGGCAATCGCCAGGTTGAAAAATCCCGCTGTTCCAAAGGTCTCGATCTGCGCCGATGCCGATTCCAAGTGCCGACGCAGCGACTCCTCGCGATCGTCGATGCAGCAGACCACCTGCAAAAGCGGCGGCTCGATCGGCGTAACCGCACCACTTTTGGCGCGCGCGGCCCGATTGGCCACAAGTCCCACAAGCAGCTCGTCTCGATAGTGCCGCTCATACGCCTTTTGCCACAGCTCCTGGCGCGCCGCGGATGAAAACTCAAAAAGCCAATCTACAAGCTGCTGCGTCTCTCCCGCCCCGAGCGAGCGCAGATCCTGGGGTCGCAGCCCGGCCAGTTGTCCAAGCTGAAACAGCGAAAACGCCAGCGGTCCGCGCGGCTCCTCGGTCTTCTCTTCGACGACCCGCTCCCGCAGCCACGGCAAAAGCTGGTTCATCGGCCCCGAAAAGCCACAGCGCTGGCCCAGATCCAAAAACGCCATCGCATCGAGCTCCAGCCGAACGGCCAGAAAATCAATCAGCCGCACCTGCGCACGCTGGCTGATGATCGGGTCGCTGCTCTGCTCCAGTCGCGCAAACATTCCGGCCCAGCCCGCCAGGTGCAGAAGCGTCTGCGTCACATACTCTTCGATCTCGTCGTCGGCAATTCCCAGCTCATCGAGCAGCGACAACACTTCGTGCTCGGCGTCATATCCTTCGCGGCGGTGGGCACGAATGCGCCGGCCCAGGCCACTGCTCCACGCCGGACGAACCACCAAACCGGCGGTCATGATCTCTTCCCAGACCAGATAGAAGCCGTGCTTGCGGTCAGGCATCGTCCACTGCGCTTCCCCGCGATCGAGGAACGCCGCCGCCAGCGGAATCAAGGTCTGATGAACCGGCTCGCAGGGGTCTTCACCGCTCAGCATTTGCAGCGCTTCACGGAAAAAGAGCGGGCCGCGCGGCTTCGCCGCTGGAAGCTGCGCACGCTCGGCAATCTCTTGGCAGGTCTGCCACAGCGCAAACACGATGGCGGCTTCCGTTTCGGGACTGCTCAGCACCGAGTCCGCGTTTTGCACCGATAGCAAGCGCTTGCGAGCGGCTTCGGGAACGTCGTCACGCAGCCGCGACAGTGCCAAGGTTTCGCCAAGCAGCCAGCCCAGCCCAGCCGGCGTCGTTTCCGGCAGACCGTGCAGCATGACAAGAAGCGCCAGGGTTTCTTTCGCGGGCAGCCGCTGCGGCCAGGACTCCTGCCGCGCTGCCAGCTTGGATTGGGCAAGTACAAAGCGCAGATCCGCCTGTGAAATCCGCCCCCGCGCCAGCGCTTGCCGATAGGTCGCCTCGGGCAGAAACATCCGCGCCCGCAGCCGCTGTCCCGCGACTTTCAGCGCATCAAAGAAGGGCAGCGACTGGAACGCATGCAGCGTGTTGTGATGGACAAACACCTCGAGCGGCGCCTGCGCTGGCAAGTAATGAGCGGAATGCGAAAGCGCGTGTCGCAAAATCTGCTGACGACTGTTTCCACTATGGTGTGGTGACGCTTCACCATCTGTCACGGCAATCTCCCCAATGCCCAGCCCAAAAGGACCTAGCCATTTTCGTAAGTTACAGTCTGTGGCGTCACCGCAGCAATGCTGCTTGCAGCCACAAAAAACCAACGACAATGCGGGAGCTGTGGTGGCTCTGGGGCCCACGGGCCCAAACGGCGTACAGATGTCCCGATTTACGTTGGCTCCCGCAACCGGGGAATGGGCGGGCCGCGCAGCGGCGAATTGAGCAAGCGCAAGGCCCGCAGCGGCAGTGCATCACCGCTGCTGCACAGCCGAATGTTCGTCCACGCCGGCCAAAGCCTGGGAGACCACGACACACCGCGATGGACCGCCGAGCGATGCGCATCCGCCCCACCCCGCGGGCTGGCATCGTCATCGTCTGATTCAACCGTCGCGCCATCTTCGACCGGGGCGCCATGGCTGCGTGACGAGTCACCGGGCAGGTACGACGCAGTCTGCTGATTGGTCGGCCAGGCACTTTCCGCCGCCCCGCTGGCCTGCAAAAGCAGCAGGAGCGGAAGCAGAAGCCAGAGCCGAGCCAGCAGCAACCTCATCTGCGCCCATCCTAACAGCCATCACACGCGGCGCAAGCTGGCGTGATTGTTTGCGTCTGGAACTTAGGGGGTAAGAAAAGCGCTTCAGCCGCCGGCCAGGGCCAGAAGTCGCACCTGGATCTTTTCGGCCACAATTTCTGCCGCCCGCAGCTTGTCGGATGTCGTCACGTAGGGCACCACCTCGCTCGAACTATCCAGCACTTCACCATCTTGCAGTGACGTCATGCGCGTCACGACCCGGAGCAGCTTGCCCTGTTTTTCAAACGAGCCTTGCAGCACCACTTCCGCCCCCAAAATCTTGCCAAGCTTCGCTGCCGCCGACTTGTCGATGTATTCCTCTTTGCTGCGCAAAAGCTCCACGAGGTTCTGTTCATCAAACTGGTTGCGCTCGAGCAGTTTCACTCGCTTGCGCAACGCCGGGCTGTTGGCAAACGTGTCCATCAGCACTTCGCCAATTCCTTCCACCAGCACCGCAAGCTCTCGGTCGGCAGCCAGGTTTTTGAACCGCAGGACGGCCACCCGCAGCGGCCCTTGGTGATGCCGCACAATCGACTCTGGCAGCGGGTTCGACGGCGACTGCGCGCCCACTTGCGACGGTGCATCTGGTGCTGTCGTTTGTCCGGGTGCCACAGGCGGCGTAGGTCCTTGTGTCGGCGTCGCCTGATTCACCGGGGGACCGCTCGGGGGTGGTGAGGTCGGCGGCTCGGGAGGTTCGACATACTGGCGCGACGCTTCCGCCATAGGCCGCGGTCCCCTTCGCCCCGACTTGCTCATCGCCAGTCCCATCACCACCACAGCCACAGCGCCGAGAGCCGCCGCCGCCACCAGCAAAGGTCGCGATACCGAGGATCGCCCGCGGTAGCCCGACTGCACCGTCGTCCCCGAGACGATCTCATGGGCTATCAGCGCAGCTTCGCGCGCCACCTCACCGCAGGTCTGGACGCGCGCCTCGGGCCGTTTTTCCGTCATCCGTTCGATCAAGCGCCGCAGCGACGCCGGAACACCGGGGGCTTCATCGCGCAGGTCAGGCAGCGGTTCATTGATCTGTTTCATCGCCACCGCCACCGCGGACTGCCCGGTAAAAGGTGGCTTGCCGACCAGCAAGTGAAAGCCCACAAGACCCAGCGCATAAATATCGGCGCGGGCATCGGCAGACTGTCCCGACAAAACTTCCGGAGCCATGTAGTGCAGCGTCCCCGGCGTCGCCTGCGTCGACGTCAGCTCATCGGTCGATGCCATGTCGCGGGCAATGCCAAAGTCGACGATTTTTACGTTGCCACCGTCGTCCAGCATCAAGTTGTGAGGCTTTACGTCACGATGCACAATCCCGACCGCGTGTGCGGCCTGCAGTCCGTCGGCAGCTTGCCGCAGCACATCCGCGACTTTGGCGTTTGGCAGCGGTCCCTTTTCCTTCAGCAGACTGTCCAGCGAGCGTCCCGATAGAAGCTCCATGACAAAATACGGATTGCCTTGCTCGTCCCGCCCAAAGTCATAGACCTGCACCACATTGGGATGGGATAGCTTGGCCACTGCACGCGCTTCCCGTTCAAAGCGGGCCAAAAACTCCGGATTTTGGCCCAGCATCACTTTGATCGCGACGGTGCGCTGCAGCGAAGGGTCGTAGGCTTTGTAGACAGCCCCCATTCCGCCCTGCCCAAGCAGTTTTAGCTCCGTGTAACGACCAAGCTGGGTTGGCAACGTAGCGCTCTGGCTCATCGAAGATTCCTCACCGCAAGCGAGGCAGAAGTCTAGCATGAGCGACTTGGGCTTGCGCGCTGCCGACGGAAGACATCGGCCAGAAAAACGGTCTTGGACTTGTGCAAAGCAGATTCGGGACAGGAAACCACTTGGCGGAACGACAGCTCACAATATGAATCATCTGAAATGCTTCATATTACAAGCGACCCACGCCAAGCGGCTTGTCGGCGGCTATTCGGACAGATAGACGCGGGGCAGAAAGACACCGTGGCGTGCGATGGTAAGCTGCCGCGCCTGGCTCGCTGTATCCGCCATGCTGCGCAGCACAGAAGCCAGGCTGTCCGGCGTCACAGGCTGCCCATCGGAACTCACCACCAGATCACCCACTTTTAGATCCAGCCGGTCGGCCAGGCTGTGCTTTGCCACCGCGGTGATTCGACAAGGCGAGTGTCCAGCGAACGCAACGGTTTCACAGCTTGCACCCACCCCGTAGCGACTGGCGACACGCTGAAGCCCACGCGGGTCTGTATGAAACACATGGGACGCGGTCTCTTGGGCGGCGCGATCGAACTCGTGCTCGATGATCCGGACGCCTACGTTTTCCCCAGCGCGCACCGTCTGTGGTTTGCCCGTCACGGTGTCCAGGATGTCGATTTCGTTTTCGCGCACCGCGACAAGCTTCAGGCTGCGGCCAATGGTCTGCCCCACGGTCACATTGCTGGTTTCCCAGGTTTTTGTGTCGGCCAAGGTGGCGAACGCCTCGCTGCCCTCGCCTTGCGTACCGAACAGACGGAATTCCGCCGCCCGAGCCTGGTATTCGCTGGCCTTGGCACCGGGTTCAGCCACCGCAAGTGCCGCAACTTCGCGATCACTGACGGTCGATCCGGATGATACATCGGCCCCCGTGCAGGAAGCCAGAAGCGGCAGCGTAACAAACAGTAGCGAAACAATCTGCGTCTTCATGGTCGGCCTCCTTCTACTTTAGACAGCTGGGGACGTTGGCAAGGGTGCCGTATTCGGCGGCTTCCCACGCAGCACAGGCAAGCTTGCGCTGGCCGGTGTCTTTGGCGGGATGGAAGCAGTCAAGCCCGTCGATGTCATCCTTGCCAAAGTGGTAGGTGCCCACCGATGAGTTGCTCGTGGCATTGCCGCGCCAGTCGGTGATGAAGTTCACTTTGCCGCTGTATTTGGTCGCAGCCGCATCAACTTCGGCACGCAGCCCGTCATTGTACTGATCGACGCGGGCCCCGATGGCGGCACGACGGCCTGCGTTGCTTTCCCCGGTGACAACGCGGCAGACGCCAGCGGTCGACCACACCAAGTTGCAGGTCAGAAAATTGCGTGCGTTGCCCGCTTCATACAGATAGTCGACGCGCGGCATCGACAGCACCTGCACCTGAGAGCCCGCCGGCAGACAGCCCCCCAACAGTTCAAGCGCCGCCTTCAGCGCGTTGCGATAGGTCGTGACCGAGTAGAGATTGGAAGTCGCATCGCTCGACGAGCCTTTGTCCCGCGAGCAGATGTCGTTGCCACCCAGCTCCAAGACGACGCGGTTCGGTTTTTGCGCCATCGCGCAGATGCGGGCAGCTTGGCCGGCGGCATTGTTTCTGCCCCCGACCATCTCTGCGCCGCTTTCCGAGACAAACTCTTTGGTCATCGCGGAATTTTTGGCCTTGTAGCGCAGGTACAAAGAATTGACCTTGGCATCGGTGCCCTGGCCAAAGCCGTATTCGGGATGCTCACCCGGCCAGTTGTTCGCACCCCAGCCTTGGGAAATGCTGTCGCCGATCCCGGCCAGCTTGGCAGGGTCGGCAGCCAGAAGCTGCGCAGGGACAAGTAGCGGCAAAAGGACGCCCAGACAGACAGTCAATCGCATGGAGAACCTCCTTGCCCAACCGCCTTGGCGGTGGGCGACCGAAGGACGATGCAATATGCAACTGACAGACCACCGCTTGCACCAGGTCGCGGACACATAACAAGCCCGACGCTGGCGCGGCCCAAGCGGAGGCACCAAGGGAGCACAACCGCTGGGAAGCAAAGACCCCAACTTGCTGCTGTCTGTAGGCATCAACCGCCATGCGCTGGCGCTGCCACTTCCCACAGACCAGACATTTCGCGGCTCGGCTCGGTTTGTTTGGCTGCAAACACTTGGTTTCCGGGCGGGGTCTGTATCACTATGCGCGGCATGAATGTGCTCGTCACCGGCGGCTGCGGATTCATCGGCGCCAACTTTGTACAGCAGCAGCGACGGCTGTATCCGCAAGATCGGCTGATTGTGCTGGATGCGCTGACGTACTGCGGCAACCTGCGCAACTTGGAACCACTTTCAGGCGATCGCGGCCTGCGGTTTGTAAAAGGTGATATCTGCGATGGTGACTTGGTCGGCAAGCTCCTGCTCGAAGAGGAGATCGATGCCATCTGTCACTTTGCCGCCGAAAGTCATGTTGACCGATCGATCCTGGGGCCGCTGCCGTTTGTGCAGACCAATGTGGTGGGCACCACGGTGCTGCTCGATGCGGCGCGAAATGCAGGCATAGGGCGCTTTGTCCACGTATCGACCGACGAGGTCTACGGAACCCTTTCGCCTTCCGACCCCCCGTTTACAGAAAACACACCGCTTGCGCCGCGCTCGCCGTATGCAGCCAGCAAAGCGGCATCTGATCACCTGGCCTTGGCCTATGCGCATACCTACGGAATGCCGGTGATTGTGACCCGCTGCTCGAACAACTATGGGCCGTATCAGTTTCCCGAAAAGCTGATCCCGCTGATGATTTTGTCGGCGATGGCAGACAAGCCCCTGCCCGTCTACGGGGATGGTCAGCAGGTCCGCGACTGGATCTATGTGGCGGACCACTGCGCAGGAATTGATGCAGCGCTGCGCCGCGGCCAGCCGGGCGAGGTCTACAACTTCGGGGGGCGCGCCGAGTGCAGAAACCTGCAAATGGTCCACTCGATCTTGGCGCTGCTTCACAAACCGCAGTCGCTGATTCGTTTTGTCGCCGATCGTCCGGGTCATGATCGTCGCTACGCCATCGACAGCCAGAAGGCCGAACAGCAGCTTGGCTGGCAAGCACGCTGGACGCTTGCGGACGGACTGGTTGAAACGGTTCGCTGGTATCGCGAAAACCCCGCGTGGTGCCAAAGCGTCCAGTCCGGTGAATACCGCACGTTTTTCGAACGCAACTACGCCGATCGACTTGTCACCGCCAAGGAGGTCGCCTGATGCGCGTCGCGGTACTTGGTCCGCAAGGCAGCTTGGGCGTCCATCTGTGTGAGGAGCTGCGGCACGCCGGGCATGACGTCGATCCGATCGATCGGAGCATTTGTGATCTACGCAATCCCGATCGAGAAAACCTGTATCGGCTGCGGGATCGACTGACCGAACACGACTGCCAGTTGGTGGTGAACTGCGCAGCGTACACGGACGTCGATGGTGCAGAGCAAAACACCGATGAAGCGTTTCAGATAAACGCGCTCGGCGCCGAAATGGTGGCTCGGGCAGCCGGTGAAGCGAGCGCAGCGCTGTGCCACATTTCGACCGACTTTGTGTTCGATGGCACGCAGAGCCGCGCCTACGATGAATTCGACGAACCACGGCCCCTATCAGCCTACGCGCGCAGCAAGCTGGCGGGTGAACGGCTCGTGCAGAAGTCTGGAGTCCGCAGCTTCATCGTCCGCGTGGGCGGTCTGTACGGAAGACGTGGCCGCAACTTTGTATCGACACTGGTGGCACGGCTAAAAGTGAACCAGCCGCTGCGCATTGATAAGCAGCGGCTCACCGCCCCAACCTGGAATCGGCTGCTGTCTCGACAGCTCATCACACTCTGCGAGCGAGGAGAGCATGGCGTGTACCACGCGACGTGTCTTGGTGAAACGACGTGGTACGGCTTTGCGCAGGCGCTGTGTGAAGAAGCCGCGGCGCTCGGATGCGAGCTGCCCCAAACGTTCATTGGTGTGACAACCGATGAACTGGCGGCACCAGCAGCGCGGCCAGCATCTTCCCTGCTCGACTGCCGGATGCTGCGACTGCGCGGTCTTATGCGGCTGCCGTCCTGGCGCGACGCACTCAAAGGATATCTGACCGAGCTTTTGATCCAGGGAGAGCTGTAAAAATCAGCGCTTTCCCGGCATCAGTCCAAGCTGCTTCATGCGCCGCCACAGAGTCACGCGGCTCATCCCAAGGAGCCCGGCGGCCTGCCCAACATGACCTGCGGCGGCCCGTAAGGCAGTCAGTACCCGCTCCCTTTCATCGACAGCGTAACCTCGGTGGGTCATCACACTGCCAACCGGCACAGGAACCGGACGCGGGTACGAAGGCGGTGGAACCCCGAGCAGCTCGGGTGGCAGGTCGGACACTTCAAGTACTGGTCCTTCGCCAATCACAAACGCATATTCGATCACGTTGCGCAGCTCTCGGATGTTGCCGGGCCAGTCGTGCGCGGTCAGCACCTGCGACGCCACATCGCTGATCCGATCGATCTGCCGAGATGAGCGCTGGTTTAGTTCGGCGATGAAGTGATGTGCAAGCAACAGCACATCCCCGGTCCGTTCGCGCAGCGGAGGAATAAAGATGGGAACCACGCGCAGCCGATACATCAAGTCGGCGCGAAACCGTCCCGCCTCCACTTCTCCGCGCAGCGCCTTGTGGGTGGCCGCAATGATCCGAACATCGACCGAGATCGGTTCCTGCCCACCCACGGGAATCACGCTGTGGGTTTCCAGCACGCGCAAAAGCTTGGCTTGTACTTCCAGCGGCATCTCTGCCACTTCGTCCAGAAACAGAGAGCCTTTGTTGGCCAGTCGAAAGTGGCCAGGATTGTCGCGCACCGCCCCCGTGAAGGCCCCGCGCACATGGCCAAACAGCTCGCTTTCCAAAAGACTCGCCGGCAACGCTGCGCAGCTTATCGCATGAAACGGTCCATGCTGACGGGGCGACAGATCGTGAAGCGCGCGCGCAAGCAGCTCCTTGCCCGTGCCAGTTTCCCCGCGCAGAAGCACACTCGCTTGGCTCTGGGCCGCTTTTTCAACAATCCGAAACACACTTTCTAAGCCGGGATCTTGCGTAACCATCCCGAAAAAAGTGGCCCGCTTGCTGGTGGGTGGAGCGCTGTGCTTCATGGAAAGCGCCTCGCAGAGTGCACCAGTTTGCATCGCTTGTCATCGAATCGTTCGGGGTAACAAAAAACAGCGCCGCCGCTGCGCGGAATTTTTCCGAAGCATGCACACCGCGCGGCCAAGCATCGAAAGACAAGTTACGCATCCACTGGCCCTGCGGACCCAGAGGCTTTGCACAATTTGGAACCAGGCCGCAGCATCGGCCACCT